>JACRDR010000146.1 GCA_016212845.1 Elusimicrobiota bacterium | reverse complement strand
TCCAAAAATATCTGGATCGGAAGGAACACCATATAAGGAAAAGGGGTCAGGTCCAACCCTCGCCGCAGGCCCGCGGGCAGCACGTCGAGCGGGAAGAAGACCCCGGCCGCGAACTGAAGGAACAGCTCGAAGCAGAACAGCGGGCCGGCCGACTCCGAGGTCCAAAAGGCGAGCGAGGCGACGCAGAACTCGAGGGCGAAGAAGATCAGCGAGGAGAGCGCGGCCGCCGCGGCGAAGAGGGCCCAGGTCTCCGGGCGCTCGGGGAGCCGCAGCGGCGCCCGGAGGACCAGGATCAGGAAGGCGACCTCGAGGAGGGAGGCGCCCAGGTGGATCGTCTTCTGGGAGAGGTCGAGGGCCAGGCTGTAGCCGCGGTAGTCGATCGGCCGCAGCAGATAGCCGGAGATGCGTCCGCTGGAGATCTCGCGGACTAAGTCCCAGCCCCGTCCGGTGAAGACGAAGGAGCGAAGGAGGTTCATGACCAGCACGTAGGTCAGCATCTGCGTGCGGTCGTAGCCGAGGAAGGCCCCGCCGGAGGGCAGGAGTGCCGACCAGAAGGCGTAGAGCGTGGTCAGGATCGCGATCCCGCCCACGCGGTCCATCAGGAGCGAGGCGCGCAGCTGCAGCACGTTCTGGAGGCTCATCGCGTAGGCGTAGAGGTATTTCTTCACGCGGGGCCGCCCCGGAAGATCTCGCGCACGACCTCCTCGATCGGGGTCTCCTCGACGGTCAGGTCGGCGACCGGGAACCTGGACAAGAGGTCGGCGGCGCGCGCGGAGACCTCGCGCCGGGGGACCTCGATCACCGCGCGCGTCTCGCCGCATTCGCGCACGCGGCCGATGCTCTCGAGCTCCCGCGCGGGGACCTCGCGCTCGAAGTCGGCGCGGATCACCCGGTGCGGCGCGTAGCGCTCGACGACCCGCTTCAAGGGCCCATCGAAGACGATCGCGCCGCGCTCGATCACGATGACGCGCGAGCAGAGCTCGACCACGTCGCCCATGTTGTGGCTGGTCAAAAGAACGGTGGCCTTGCGCCGCTTGGCGTAGTCGCGGATGAAGTCGCGGACCTTCTTCTGCATGACGACGTCCAGTCCGATAGTGGGCTCGTCGAGCAGCAAGAGCCGGGGCTGATGGAGCAAAGCCGCCGCCATCTCGGCGCGCATGCGCTGACCCAGCGAAAGCTTCTTGACGGGCACGGTCAGGTGGTCGCCGAGTTCCAGCAGGTCGACCAGTTCGTCCAGGTTCCGGCGGAAGTCGGACTCCGAGATGCCGTAGATGGCCTGGTTCAGGCGGAAGGTCTCGTAGGCGGGAATCTCCCACCACAGCTGGGTGCGCTGGCCCATGACCAGCGATATTTTTTTCTGGAACTCGGACTCTCGCTTCCAGGGAACGTGGCCGAGGGCGACCGCTTCGCCCGACGTGGGCGTGAGAAGCCCCGACAGCATCTTCAGCGTCGTGGTCTTGCCGGCGCCGTTGGCGCCCAGGAAGCCGACCAGCTCCCCCTCCTGGATGCTGAAGCTGACGCCGTCGACCGCGCGGGTATCCTTGTATTTGCGGTCGAACAGGGCTTTGACGCCGCCCCACAGGCCGGGCTCCTTGACGGGGGAGCGGTAGTCCTTGGTGAGGCCTTTGGTTTCAAGCGCGACGCTCATGAGTCATTCTCTCATATCGTCTATACTACGGGCGATGAGGGCTTTCGCGCTGATCGCCGTCCTGGCTTCTGCCGCCGGGGCGTCCGCGCCGCTGGCGCCGGTGCCCGCGGCCTGCACGTCCACCTTGATCGACACGGTGCAGGCGGACATGAGCGAGCGGGAAGCGCGCGTGAAGGCGCTGTCCGCGCGGGTGCGAGCCGAGAAGTCTTTGTTCATCTCCGAGTCTCGCGCCGTTTTCGTGCGGCCGGACGCGGACCGGCCGCCGGGCGCCCGCGATCCGTTCTTTTACGCCGCCCGCTTCGAAGCCCTGCGCCCGCGCCTGCCCGAGAAGGACTGGTCGCGAGGGGGCGAGCTGTGGGCGGACTGGCTGGAGCGGGCGGAGGCCGCGTGGGAACGCGTGGACGCGGCCGAATACTGCGGCTTGAGGGAGGAGGGGCGCTCCTTCGCGCAGGACGGTTACCTGATGTTCCTGCCCTTCATCACCGCGGCCCAGGGCGACGACGGGCTCATGCCGGTGTTCCATCTGGCCGCGGCGTCCGGGGCGATCAGCCTGGGGCTGGACGTGATCGCCTTCGTGCCCAACGTGGCGCTGTCCACGGGGCAGAAGCTGTCCAAGAACGCGCACATCCGCAAGGCCGCGCGTTCGTTCCGGCGCTTCGCGGATTTCGTCGAGGCGCGCGAGAAGGAGCGGGGACCCGGCCTATGATGTCGGCTTGGGCTGGAGCATCCGAACGATCATCGTAGCACTCGTCCACGCGCTCCGGCCCATGGCCGCGGCGATCTTCAAGTCCGGCTCCTCTAATTTAGGCTTCTTCGCGACGGCCAGGGCCAGCCATACGCCGATCGAGTTCACCAGCTTTTCGTCGGGAACGTTCGCCAGGCCCGCAAAAGACGGAATCGCGTCCGCCTTCAGGTCGCCGCGATTGAGCTGAAGCAAAAAGCAGGACAGGTCTTGGACGGCGGAAAGCTTCCGCTGCCGCACGGCGTGAGCGAAAGAGCGCGAAACGTCGTCGTGCAGCTCGTTGCGGCCCGCGCCGCCGGAGCGGCGTTCCAGCATGATCAAGGTCGAGACGATGATGGCCGTCTGCAGCAAGGTGCCGCGGGCCTTCTCGGGGGGATACTGCTTGAGTTCCGGATATTTCTGATTCGCGAAATCGTAGAACGAGCAGGCGTAATTGAACGCGCGGCCGGTGATGACGCCGCCGGGCGTGTTTTTGCTCTCGAAGGATTGATCCCGCTTCGGCATGATCCGCGCTAGCCGTGACGGCCCATCTCGCCCAAGTAGGACAGCGTCTTGAGGCCCTGCATGCGGTCTAGGTAGACCAGGCCGTTCAGGTGGTCGGTCTCGTGCTGGACCACGCGCGCGGGGAAGCCCTCGTAGACGCGCTTGAACGGCTTGCCGTCCAGGCCGTGCCCGCTGAGCTCCAGCTTTTTAAAGCGCGGCACCATGCCGCGCAGGTCGGGGACGGACAGGCAGCCTTCCCAGTCCTCCTCGGTCTCGTCGCCGATCGGCGCGATGACGGGGTTGAAGACGACGGTGAGTTCGATCCCGTCGGGGTGGCGTTTGGTGCCCTTGGGCAGGCCCATCAGGAACAGCGCCAAGTCCTCGCCCACCTGGTTGCCGGCGATGCCCACCCCGTCGTACTCCTCCATGGTGACCGCCATCTCGCGCACTAGGCGCTGGACGTCGGCCGTGCGCATCTCCTCCGCTTTCAGGCGGCGCAGGATCTTGCGCAGGACGGGATGACCGAGCTGGGTGACCTTTCTGATTCCGGTGCTCACGAGCATGAATCCATTTTGCCATATCCTCCCCGGGCCCGTCATC
>JACRDR010000143.1 GCA_016212845.1 Elusimicrobiota bacterium | reverse complement strand
CCGGCATGGTGCTGGTCTCCGACGGCAGCGGCAAGGTCGCGGCGAGCCTCGCCGTGTCGGCCGCGGAGTTGGACTACGTGGACGGAGTCACCTCCTCGATCCAGACCCAGCTCGACGGCAAGCCCTCCACCACTGGCGGCGGCGCCTCCGGTACCTGGGGCATCAGTATCACGGGCAACGCGGGCGGCAACGCGGAGACGGTCACCAACGGCATCTACAATACGACCTCCGCCGGAGGGGACCTGACGGGGACCTACCCGAACCCGACCGTCGCCACCGGCCTGAGCGCCACCAAGATCGCCAACGGAAGCGTCACGGACGCCGAGTTCCAGTTCATCGGCACCTTGGGCTCCGACGCCCAGACCCAGCTCGACGGCAAGGCGCCCGCTCAAATCCTCAACACCGTGAGGTCCTATACCGGAGCCGCCACTTGGGTCTACACCGCCGCCCCGGCCGCCGGCGTGAAATCGATCTACGTCATCGCGATCGGTGGCGGGGGAGGCGGCGGCAGCGCCACCGCCGCTTCCGTGCAGGCGGCCTGCGCGGGCGGCGGCGGCGGCGGCGGACGCTCCGAGAAATTCATTCTGATCAGCTCCCTGACCGGAGATCTCGCCGTCTCCCCCGGAGGGGCGGGCACGGGAGCGAGCGGCACCGGGTCCGCCGCGGGCACCGCCGGCGGCGCCTCCACCTTCGGCGGCACGTTGATGGGGGCCGCCGGCGGTCTGGGCGGGCCGGCCGCCATGGCGGGCGGGACCACCGCGGCGTCGACTCCCGGCGGCGCCGGCGCGGCGGCGGGGACCGGAGACATCGCGCGTGGAGGCGGCGACGGCTACCGCGGCGTTCGTTGGCCCGGGGCGCTGCTCCTAAAAATGTGCCTCGGAGGACAAGGGGGCAACTCGGGGGCCGCCGGCGGCCCCTACGGCGTCGCCGCCGGCAACACCTCCGGCAACGGCTCTCCCGGGGAGGATTTCGGCGGCGGCGGCGGCGGCGGCGCCTGCGCCAACACGAACAGCACCGCGGGGACGGCCAGCGGCGGCAACGGAGGGAAGGGCGTCGTCATCGTTTGGGAATACAAGTAGAACCCTACAGAAGGCTTCTCTCCTCCAAGACGGCCTGGGTCTGTATCGGGCTCGTCGCGGCGACCCTCGCGGTCTACGCCCCGGTCCGGCATTTCGGCTTCGTCAATTACGACGACGGGGCCTACGTGACGGCCAATCCCCAGGTCCTGGCGGGCCTGACCCCCAATTCGATCGAGTGGGCGTGGACGACCGGCTACTTCGCCTACTGGCATCCGCTCACCTGGCTGTCGCTCATGCTCGACGTCGAGCTTTACGGGACGAGCGGCGGGGGCTTCCACGTCACGAACCTGCTTCTGCACCTCGCCTCGACCCTGCTGCTGTTCGCGGCGCTCCGCGCCGCGACGGGAAATCTGGAGCGCAGCGCTTTCGTCGCGGCGCTGTTCGCGGTCCATCCGCTCCACGTGGAGACGGTGGCCTGGGTCGCGGAGCGAAAGGGCGTCCTGAGCACGTTCTTTTGGACGCTGGCTCTCTGGGCCTACGTTCGCTACGTCCGCGAACCCCGGCCGGTCCGCTATCTGGCCGTGCTGTCGTTCTTCGCGCTGGGGCTGATGTCGAAGCCGATGGTCGTGACCTTGCCGTGCGTCCTGCTTCTGCTCGACTTTTGGCCTTTGGGACGGCTGCCGTGTGATGCGGGTAAGCGGGAGTTTTGGCTCGCCGCGCTCCGATTGGTCGCGGAGAAGGTCCCCTTGTTCCTCCTCGCCGTGGGCTTAGGGCTGCTCACGCTGGGAATCGTCGAGGCGCAAGGGAATATGGTGACCACGGCCGACTTTCCCTGGTGGCCCCGCGCGGCGTACGCGGCGGTTTCCTACGTCCAATACCTCGGGATGACGCTCTGGCCCTCTAGGCTGGCGGCGTTCTATCTCTTTCCGAACACCCTGTCCGGCTGGACCGTCGTCGCTTGCGGGCTGGGGCTGTTCGCGACGTCTTTGATCGCCCTCCGCGAGGCCGCGGCGCGGCCCTACCTGCTCGTCGGCTGGTTGTGGTTCTTGGGAGCCTTTACTCCCATGATCGGCTTGATCCAGTCCGAGGGACAGACGATGGCGGACCGCTATACCTATCTCCCCTTGACCGGCCTGTTCATCATGGCGGCGTGGGGCGGCGCCGAGCTTTTCGCCCGTTGGAGGCGCGGTCCGGCCGCCCTCAAGGGGGCCGCGGCGCTCGCGCTCGCGGCCTGCGTCCTGACGGCGCGGGCGCAAGTATTCGTTTGGGCGGGCGACCTGCCGCTGTGGACCCACGCTCTCGCGGCGGCCCAGGAAAGCCATATCGCTCACAACAACCTCGGCGCCGCGCTGCAGGGAGCGGGCCGGACCGACGAGGCGATGGCCCACTTCTCGAAGGCCTTGGGCATCCGGGCCTCGTTCGGCGAGCCCCACAACAACATGGCCAGCGCCTATCTGACCAAGGGAAAGTTCGCCGAGGCCGAGGAGCATCTCGCCGAGGCGCTCCGTTTGATGCCGCAAAGCGCGGAAGTCCGCGCGAACGCGGGGCTTCTGCTCGCCATCCGCGGCAAGATCGACGCCGCCGCCGTCCAATTCGCCGAGTCCATCCGTCTCAGCCCTACGCTTCCGCTGGCGCATATCGGCTTGGGGACGGCGCGGGCGTCGCGCGGACGCTACGCGGAAGCGATCGCCCTGTTCTCCGCCGCGCTGCGCCTCGCTCCCGACTCCGTGAACGGGCACTATAATCTGGCGGTGGCCTTGGCCGCGCAGGGCAAGAATCAGGAGGCGGTTCGCCATCTGGAGGCCGTGCTGAGGCTCGAGCCGCAGCACGCGGACGCGCGCCGTGAATGGGCCCGGATCAAGGCGGGCTCGCGCAAGGCCGGAGAACGCCTGAAATTCTCCTGGGGACTGCCCGGCCCCGGACTGGAGCATCATCTGCGAGGAGGCATCTTCTTCAAGGAGCGGCGATTCTCCGAGGCGGCGGCGGAGTACGCCCAAGCGCTGACGGCCCAACCCCGCGATGTGGAGGCGGAAGGCAACCTGGGGCTCTCCTTGGCGAACCAGGGCCGGATGGAGGAGGCGATCCTTCATTATTCGAAGGCGCTGCGTCTCGATCCCAATTACGCGTTGGCCCACAGCAACCTGGGCATCGCGCTGAACGCTCAGGCGCGGCGCTCCGAGGCCCTTTTTCATTTCTCCGAGGCGGTGCGCCTCAAGCCGGACTACGCCGAAGCCCGCGCGAATTTGGGCATCGCTCTGGCGCAGCAGGGCAAGGACCGGGAAGCGCTGGCGCAGCTTTCAGAGGCCGTGCGCCTGGCGCCGGCCATGGCCGACGCGCATTTCAACCTGGCGGTCTTGCTCAAGCGAATGGGGAAGCTCGAGGAGGCCGTGCGGCACCTCGAGGAGACCGTGAAGCTCGCCCCGGGACACCCGAGGGCCCAGGGCGTGCTGCGGGAATTAAGGAGCCGCTCCAAAACGCCGCGGAAATAAGCCGAACAGCGGGACAGCGGGCTAACGGGAAAAGTGGTGGTTGGGACAGGATTCGAACCGGTGAAGGGCGGAGCCCGCTGGTTTTACAGACCAGTGCATTTGACCGCTCTGCCACCCAACCATTGCTTGTTTTTCAACGACTTTTCGGCCATCGCTGGCCTCAGCGTTGGCAGCCAGTGTAGCACGGACGAGGCGCTACGCGGCGCAACAAGGTGCGACATTGTAGCGCTTTGTCGCGGACTTGGCAAAATCCTCGTCGAGAAAAATGTCCCGCTTGAACGGGCCACTGGTGTGCAAGGCCAGTGAAGTCGCGCGCGCGGATCAGACCAGCGGAACTTTCTTCCTCTTCCTTCGCTATGGGCCGAGGTTCGCGGACCGATCCTCGACTGATTATCTAGGGATAGAGGTCGAGATCGGGCGGAGCGTTTGGTGCCAGAGCCGCTGTTTGTGCACAGCGATCTCACCCTAGGCATCCAGGTCGCAGACTTGGCCGCCTACGTGCTGAACTGGGGCCATGCGTTCGATAGGAATTCCATAGTGCCTAAACCACGTGCAGAATTGGCTCCTTATTTGGACCAGGTTAAGTCGCTCAGAATTGATTCGCGTGTGGGAGGGAAAACGTCAGAGGGTATCTACGTCGTATATGACCTCCGACCCTTAAAAGAAAAAGGCAATGCGGCAGACGCCGCAAAGCCTTCAGGAACAGTTTAGCATACGGGCGGGCGAAATACCACAAGTTGCAACATGTTGCCACCTGTTGCGACAAGGTCCGCGCGTAGCACCACCGCAAAACTCCCGGCAAAGGCACAAAATTGAGAAATTCGCGGAGTTACATTCGAGTGGAAGAGATTTGCAAGTCGGGTGCTCTACCGCTGAGTTACGCGGGCGTCGTCGAGCATTTTGCCGGAGAACTCGGCACGCGACGCCAGACCACGTAGATTAGTTGGCCACCGAATCTAGCGCGCCAAAAGCTCGGCCGCGACAACGCCGGCCGCTTCCATCGACTTGATCCGGGCGTTACGATAAAGGACCTTCATCTCGTAGTCCCGCAGCATCGCGAGGCCGGCATTGCGCCCGCCGTACTCGTAAGCGAATGACGTCAGCCCTGTCGGAAGCAAGATGCCCCCCGGCACGAGCTCCGCCCGCGTGTCCACGTCCTGGATGTCCTTGACCGAGAGCCACGCCCAGCCCTGGGACGTAGCCGAGAAAAAAGACACTCCGATCACTTTGTTCGCCGCGTCGACGCAGACGAACACCGATGGCAGAGGAGGCACGGGAATTAGTTCTTGGTGCGAGTCCCGGAACTCCAGCCGCTCCGAACAGAGGTTGGCCGCCGAGTCCGTCTTCTTCTGCGTCTGGGCCGCCGCCACGGACGACAAGCCGATTAGAATGAACACGCCGATTCGAAGTCTAGTCAATGGGCCTCCCCGGGGCCGATGCCGGGGTCTGCCCTGAGACATGATATGCGGTCAGGCGGGGGCCCGCCTGGGACTCAAGGGCATCGAGGGCACATCAAACGCCCCATCTCGCATTTCCCCATTTGGCCCGCGGCCGACCATGCTCCCTGACCTGGACGCCGCCCCTTATCTGAATGGCAACATGGCGAAGCAACCACCTCCCGATCGGTGCGAACGTCGTTGGCGTCCCTCCTGCTCATCGGCGGCGCTATTGCCGCCCGTACCCTCCGGCGGACGGCTACTCCGAAGAATTGGAAGCTCGATCGCCTGCCTGCGCTGCGCGTCAGGGCCTGTGAGCTTGTCGCCGAATTCGGTCAAGACGGCGATCTTCCCGAGCTCCGGCGCCTCACGCGCGACTCCAACGTCCACGTCCGCGAGGCCGCGGAAAAGGCGACAAGCACGAGAGGCGCGGGCCGCCCCATCCGCCGCTGCGGCGGGCCGATGGTCGCCGCGGCTGCGATCCTCGAGACAAGGCGATCGTAAAGGTCCTGGCGCATCTCAGCCTGCCGACCGAGTTCCCCGTCCTCGTCGGGGCCCGGAGCCCTCCGGAAGCGGCGGAGGCCGACTCGCAAGCGGACGCGAGCGGCGAGCGATCCTCCCTAGTACCCCTCAAACATACCCCAAGCACTCTGACGGACTCGCATTGCCGTGATCGCGTCTGCTCCATGAAGATTCGAGGGGCGTATTCAGTCCGGCGTGGAGACCTGCCCTTCGAGATTGAGCGCCCAGCGACGTGGCGACACGAAAAGGTAACGCATGAAATATGCCGACAAGCACCCGCCAAGTGCCCGACAAGTATGGTGCCGCTGCATTCCAGGATATATTCGCTACCGATGAGAAAAATACATGGTATACTTAGGCGGCGATATGAAGAGAGCTCACTATCTTGCCGAGATCGCGCGTTTACTCAAGATACACCCCGTGGCAGCGATCCTCGGCCCGCGGCAGTGCGGTAAGACCACCCTGGCGCGGCAGTTCGTCTCGTCCGGCTCGCTTAAGCCGGTCCATTATTTTGACCTAGAAGACGAGACGGACCTCGCCCGGTTGGACGCGCCCAAGCTCGCCTTGGAGGGATTGCGGGGACTTGTCGTGATCGATGAGGTCCAGCGGCGCCCCGCTCTATTCGAGACGCTTCGCGTGCTTGCCGACCGGCGCCCCCTTCCAGCCCGCTTCCTGATCCTGGGAAGCGCTTCCCGAGATCTCATCCACCAAGGGTCCGAGTCCCTGGCGGGACGCATCAGCTTCATCGAACTGCCTCCGTTCACCGCGCGCGAGGTGCCCGGGAACAGCCTGCGAAAGCTCTGGCTGCGAGGAGGCTTCCCGGCCTCTTTTTTAGCAACCTCTGCTCAAGCCTCTCGCCAATGGCGCAGGGACTACATCGCCACTTTCCTCGAGCGCGACATCCCGGCTCTGGGATTTCGCCTGCCCGCCGGCCTCATGCGCCGATTCTGGATGATGCTTGCCCATTACCATGGGCAGAACTTCAATGCTTCGGAAATCGGTCGTTCGTTGGGGCTGTCGGACGATACGATGAGGCGTTATCTCGATCTCCTGACCGGTACTTTCATGGTGCGGCAGCTTTCTCCGTGGTTCGAGAACCTCGGTAAACGCCAGGTGAAGTCGCCCAAGATTTATTTTCGGGATTCAGGACTGTTTCATGCATTGCTCGGCGTATGGAGCGAAGCCGACCTCAGGATACACCCCAAGCTCGGCGCGTCTTGGGAAGGTTGGGCGCTCGAGGAGGTGATCCGGGCCCACGACGCGACCCCCGAGGAGTCGCATTTCTGGGCCACGCACAATCAGGCTGAGTTGGACCTCTTGATCGCCCGCGACGGCCGACGGATCGGCTACGAGATCAAATACACCGACGCGCCTCGCCTAACCCCATCCATGAGGATCGCTTTGCGCGATCTCAAGCTGGATGAACTATCCGTCATCTTTCCCGGAGATCGGGAGTTCCCGTTGGCCGACAGTGTTCGCGCGGTCGGCTTTGATGCGTTCCTCAAAGCGGCCGAAACGCGGAGGGAAGCCTCCGCAGGTCGGCGCAGGGCGCGCCGAAAAACGTAGCAATAGCGTAGCAGCGTGGCGTCCAAACGGGCCAACTTCAACTCATCGGGCTAAGCACTCTCCGACGAGAACTTCAGGATGGGTGGATCGCTCCGAGGGGGGCGTTGGGATTTACAGACCAGTGCATTTGACCGCTCTGCCACCCAACCATTGCTTGATTTACAACGACTTTTCGACGGAAACGAAAACGTCGTTGCAGCCAGTGTAGCACTAATGTTCCACTCTACGCTGGCCTTAAGCGACTACATTCTACTGGTTTCCTCCGCGCTTGGCAAAATCCTCGTTGAGAAATCGTATTCCCTCCGACATCACACCGGAGGCCGCATCGGCAGCCACGCGATCACGTGAGGCGCCTCAACGCGGCCTGGCGAGGGCTAACGCTTGACCCGATCCCGGATGCGGTCGGCGAAGACGTAAGCCATCTCCTCCCAACGGCCGTCCGAAGAGCATTGCTCGATCTTGGCGATAAAGTAGGTCCCGCTCACGCGAAGGGTCAGTCGTTGACTCGTCTTGTTTCCGGTCCAATAGGCGCGCCGCTCGCCGTCCTCGGTTCCGAGGCCTCGGTGCGAATTCTCGGCGAATCGCTGAACGACGTCGTTCGTGGTGGCCCATGCTTTCATTCCGACCCAAGCGACCGCCGGGACGAGACCCTTGCGGATGACCAGCGCGGAGCCCTGCTTATACTCGTCCAGAAACCCGGCCACGGCTGCGGGCGGTTCAGTGAGGTTTATGAGGATCAGTTCATCCTCTAGGAGGTCCTGGTCCGCGAACGGCGTCGCCGCCTCGAACTTGCCCCGGTAGGCGGAGAGCTCGCCGCCGCCTGGACAACCGTTCGGGCATTCCGACGGCGCAGTCCGAAGGCCGCCGAGACCCGGGACCTCGATCGAGTTTAGCGAGAAGGCGCCGGAGCCGACGGGAGCGGAGGCGATGACGGCGTTGAGGCGAGCCCGCAGCGGCTGGGCGTCGCAGCGCGCGGCCAATACCACGGCCAGCGAGGCGGCAAGCAGGCCGCTTCCCAAAGTCCTTGCTTGATGACGAGGTAAGCGAATCGACACTTCCATGGGTTTCTCCCGAGGCCGTGCCGAGTCCGACCGCAGCTTCTTCGTAGCACGCATGCCGCCAAAGCGCATGGGGCGAAGTGCCTAGGTGGGCCCTGAGACTTGTGGGTCGAGCGCCTCAAGCGTTGAAATAGGCTTTCCTAGTCGGCTTATCATTAAAAAAGGTGCCCTAATTAAGATTTATATTGAGAAATTGTCCCGCATCATTTCTAATATTGAAAAAATAGGCCTCTTCTGCTATCTTAGAAGGAGATTATAGGCCACTCACTCTGTTGAAGACCAATAACATCAAAAAATGACTCCGCTCTCGGAAATCATCTTCGGCACATCCGAAAATAAAGAAGCAAAGCGCCTGCGTCGACTACTTCGTACTAAACAGGCCCGTAGACTCGCGTCTCGAATCTACACAACAAATCTCACCGACCCGCCAGAAAGGATCGTACAGGATAACCTCTATCAAATCCTGGGCCATCTATTTCCCAACGCAGTACTCAGCCATAGAACGGCCTTGGAAGGAAAGCCTACCAAGAATT
>JACRDR010000142.1 GCA_016212845.1 Elusimicrobiota bacterium | reverse complement strand
TCCGGATTACATTGCGCGGACAGCACATCTGGATTGCTCGCAAGGTACCAGCCGCAGCTGAACAGCGGATGCGGATCGCGATCCTCCATGAGCCCATATGAGAGGAAATGCGCGAGCGGATCGACCCGACGATGAAGGTGACCTCCTCGAGGATCGCGACGACGGGTCCGGGCGCTTTGGGATTAGCCACCGGCTTTCCCCAGGCACGTGATGGTGAATCCCGTCCGCGAACTGGCGTCGGCGTCGCCGCCGCCCCGGCCGCCCGCGCTCACCGAGATCTCGATGGCCGGGAAAGCCTTGAGGAACTTCTCGTCGCGCTGCAGCTGCTCCTTGAAGCGAATCGCGAGGTCCTGCTCGGCCGCCTAGCTCGGCCCGCTGACGTTTCCGTTGAGCGTGAGCGAGCGGCCCGAGGAATTCGCGCTGCCCATGCCGACCGCGCTCTCCAGCGGATAGACGTAGGTGAAGTCGTTGAGCCAGCCCGCCTCGGGGATATCCTCGGCGAGGTTCTCCATGATGTTCGTGACCTTCACGCTCGTCGCGGTCATCTGCGACAGCTGCTGCGTGCGGTTTCGGAGGTCGTTGACCATCGCCTCGATCTGCTGCGAAGTCTTGTTGCTGAACGCGGGCACGGAGAGGCCGCGGCTGCGGAGCCGGCTCAGCTCGCTCGCGTTCATGATCGCCTTGCTGTGGAACCAAAGCCCGAAGCCGAGGAAGACCGCGGCGACGACTCCGCTGCCGATGAAGATCGACGTCGCCGTGCGGCGGTCATTGTCGTCGATGCGGCCGGCGCCGCTCAAGTCGACGGTGAGCCGTCCGCCCTCGGTCAAGCACCGCATGCCCGCGCCGATCGCCGCGTAGCCGCCCCACTCCCCGCCCTTGATGCCGAGCAGCTTCGGCGTGTCCTGGATCTCCGCCTTGAGCTGCGCTTCCTGGCCGAGCGCCTCCTGCCAGCCTGCCTTCTCGGCGGTCTCGCCGCTGATGCGTATCTTGACCGGCCGCGCCGCGCCCAGCTGCTTCTTGGCGAAGTCGAGACAGCCGGTGAGGTCGAGCTTGCGGCGGTCGGCCACTTTCGCGTCCTGACCCATCAGAAGCTCGCGGACGAAGATAGGAAGGCCCCGCTCGTTGAGCACGACGTGCACGTCGCCCTGGTCGAAGTGAATATGCGCGTACGGAGTGTTGTTCGGCGGCTCCAGCGCGTCCCACATGCGCGTCACCGACAGCGGCGAGATCTCGATGCCCGCGAGCTTCACGCCGAGCTTGGCGAGCAGCGCGCGCACGTACTCGAGGTTTTTGCCCTGCGTGACGCCGAAGACGACGCCCTGCCTCGGCCGCTTGTCGGGGCCGGGCTGCATCGCCTCGATTTGGAAGTCGCTGACGAGATCCTCGAACTGGACCGGGATGTACTTCTTCGCCTCGGCCGGCACCGCCATGCGCCAGAACTTCTGCTCGATCGCGGGCATCACGAAGTAGCGCAGAATGCCGAAGGTGTGGGACAAGGTGACGACCGCGTACTCCGAGCGCCACTTGCCGGCCGCGGCCATCGCCTGCTTCAGGAGGCCGGCCAGCCGGTCGGTGTCCGCCAAGATGTCGGTGTTGAGCGCGCCCGCCACCTTCGTGCCGGCCTTGTCGTCCTTGGGCGGCGGGATCGGCACCTTGATGAGGTGCTCGACCTTCGGCTTGGAGCCGCTCAGGCGGACCTCCGCGATGTACGCGGTGGTGCCGCTCAGATAGATCCCGATGCAGTAGCTCATCTCCGGGATCGCCCGGCCGAAGGCCGCCTGCAAGAGCTTGTCGTTGAGTCCCATGCGCCTATTCCTTGGCCGTCACCGAGAAGATCTGCACCTCGTGCTGATCTTCGGCGACCACCCTCTTTTCCTGCATGATGCGCTTGGCATCCACGCCGTACTGGCTCATCAACAGCTTCGACACGATGTTCGCGCGCTTGTCGGCGAGGCCTTGGGCGTCCGGCTCTTCTTTCCCGGCGATGCCGACGACGTTCACGTTCTCCCGCGGATAATTCTGGAGGACCTCGACGATCTGCCCGATCGCCTTGTCGCCCTCGGGCGACATCTGAGACGTGCCCTTCAGGAACGGCACGTGATAGGAGACCGTGTTCGGCGGCGGCTTGCCGGCGCCGGGCTCCGCGCCTTCGCTTTGGGCCGGGGGCGGGGCGGGCTGCGCGTTCGGGTCGCCGGCCGGCGGGTTGTTCGGCTGGGCCGCGCCGAGTTGGGGACCGCTGTCGACCGGATCCGGCGGCGCCTCCGCGTACTCCAGCGGGTCCTTCTCCTTCTTAGGAGGGGTCTTCTTGGCCTTCTTGCACTTCTTCCCCCGGCACGGAGCCTCTTCCCCCTTCCTCTTGAGTTGGACGAAGGCGACCGGCGCGGCCGGGCCCGCGGACTTGGCGGGCTTGAGCTCGGCCGGAGCCGGCGACGTGGGCGACATCGGCGCCGACGCGATCGCGGCCGCGGGGGCCACGCCGTCCAGCTGGACCCAGCGGTGGAGCGTGCGCGTGCGGTTGCGGGAATCGGTGGCGGTGAGCACGATCTCGTAGCGGCCTGGCGCGAGCTCCGGGCCGAAATAGTTCCGGCGGCCGTTCCAGTAGATTTGGTGGAACACCGGAGCCGCGCCCACGACCTCCTGCAGCGGGATCAGGTCGGAGCCCTGGCCCGCGGAAGGCTGGCGCAGCTGGAACTTCCAGGACATCAGGCCGGACGGGGGCTCGACGACCGAGAACTCGATGATGGAGCCCTCGCCGCGGTCCGCGCGGAACTTCTCGGGCCAGACGCCCAAGGACACCGGCGGCCCGCCGTCGTCGCCCAGCGTGCGGTCGACCGTGAGCGAGAGCGGCTGGTTGTAGATGAAGACGACGACGATGCCGCGAAAATCCATCATCCCTTTCGGGACCTCGATCTGAGAATTGAGGAGATTCACGCGGACGCGGGGCGGCGCGACGCCCGTGGCGTAGAGATGCGCGCTGATGCCCATGGTCCGGCGCATGTCGAGGATTTTCGCGTCGCCCACCACCATGCCCTCCGGCAGGATCGCGACCTGGGTCGCGCCCAGGCAGTACACGAGGCCGGAGAAGCTCGACAGCAGCTTCGCCGCGCTCTTCTTGAAGACGATCCCGCTCTCGAACAGCACCTCGGCCGGGATGCCGAGCGCGCGCGGGTGCTGGCGGTCGGCCATGAGCACGCGTATCTCGGGATACGCCTCGAGATCGGAGAGGAACGTGCGGGCCAGCGCGCGGATCTTCGCGTCGACCTCCTTCTTCATCACCGCCTTGCTGGCCTTGGGCGGGTCGAGGTCCTGCCGCGACGGCATGCGGTCGGGGCGGTCGTAGAGCGGGCGGGTGTCGACCTCCATCGCGGGGCCGCGGCGCTCCCCGCCGCCGCTCTCGCGCGGCAGAGGTTCGACCGTCGTGGCGGGCCGGGGATTGCCCGCGACGACGGGCTTGGTGTTGACCGTGGAGCCGAGGAACATGCGCTGAGTGATCAAGTTGATGTACTCGTTGGCCATGTTCCGCTCGGACGGATCGCCGGAAGTCATCACTTCCATGAACCCGTCCATCGCGTCGGAATCGCGGCCGTCGTCATAGTCGCGGATCGCCAGCTGCATCGTGCGGCTCAAGCCCGCCGTCGAGCGCTCTTCGAGATACTGAGCCGCCAGACGCGGCGGCGCGCCGACGGCCGTCAGGATCCCCCAAACGACGAAGATCCCGGCGGCGATGCGCGGCCATCGCCGATGCTCGAATGCGAGCGCTGTTTCCGGCCTTTTTTGCACGGTGCGGCGGATGCGTCCCGCCGTTCTCCTATAAAGAAGCTTAACCCCGGATCGTTTCCCGGCTATTTCGAATCTGTTAAGCCGATGTTACGCTTCCCCGCCCCGAAAAAGAAAGGGCGGGACGCGCCGCACGCGTCCCGCCGCCTCCCCTCAGATGCCTACGGCGCCTATTCGAAGTCCGAAACGCAGTTGGCGCAGCTCGGGTAGGTGATTTGGTCGGTACAGCGATTGTAGGTGACGTTATAGCCCGACGCGCCGTAGCGCGCCGCCACCGCACCGGACCGGTTGATGTTGATCGTGTAGCCGGGCGCGCTCGTCGTGTCGCAGGTCGCGATCGGCGTGATGTTCTGGAGCAGGTAGGATCTCATGCCGCACGCCTTGCCGGCGCCGCAGTTGTCGAACGAGATGTCCAGCGAGCCCATGTCCGAGGTGTAGTTGCCCATACGAGCGAGATACCGCTCTTGCGCGGACCGGATGACGGAGATGATGTTCTTGGCTTCCGACATGCGGGCGCGCTCGACGACCTTGAAGTACTGCGGGATGGCCATGGCCGCCAGAATACCGATGATGAGCACGACCACCAGGAGCTCGATGAGGGTGAAGCCCTTCGAGGTCCCTTTCCGTCCTAGTCTTTTCGTCATGTACGTCCTCCGTTGCTTATATTTACGCCGCCCGTGGTGAAAAGTTACTTATTTTGAGCCGATCTGCGATAGCTGGAAGATCGGCATGAAGATCGACAGCACGATCACCGCCACGATGCCGCCGATGAACACGACCATGATCGGGTCGATCATCGACGTGAAGCGCCGGATGAACTGGTCGATTTGCTCCCGGTAGAAGTTCGAGAGCGTCGACAAGATCTCCGGCAGTTTTCCCGATTCCTCGCCCATCCACATCATCTCCGTCACGAGAGGCGGAAAGACTCCGGACTTCTTGAACGCGACGGAAATCGCCTTGCCCGACGCGACGTCGGTCTTCACCGCGCGGAGAGCGCGCTGGAACTGAAGGTTGTCCGAGAATACGCCCTCGAGCACGGTGATCGCGTTGAGGATGCTGACGCCGCTCTCGATGAGGGTCGACAGCGTGGTGAGGAGGCGCTCGACGAGGATGTTCTTGTAGAAGCTGCCGATGAAGGGCGTCGCGAAGAGGACTTCGGCTTTCGTCCACTGGCCCGCCTCGGTCTGAAGATAGCCCTTGCCGAGGAAAGCGACCGACAAGACGCCGATCGAGATCGTCACCAAGTGATGGACGAATAGATCGCTGACCGCGATCACCGCCGCGGTCAGAGGCGGGAGCTTCAGCTGGAAGCTCTTGAAGATCTCGGCGAAGGTCGGAACGATCTTGATGATGAAGAACGCGAGCACGCTGAGGGAGATCGCGCCCAGCACCGCCGGGTAGGCCATCGCCGTGATGACCTTGCCCTTCAAGGATTCCTGCGACTCGATGTAGCTCGAAATCTGCTTGAGCGCCTTCGGGAGCTGGCCGCCCATCTCGCCCGCCTGCACGAGCGAGACCCAAAGGGAGTCGAAAACGTTGGGATGGCGCTCGAGCGCCTTGTAGAGAGCGGAGCCGCTCGCGACGTCCTTGGTAACCTGGCTCACGGCCATCCGGAGGTTCTTGTTCTCGGCGTGCTCGCCCAGCAGGGAGAGCGTGCGGACGAGGGGCACGCCGCCGTTGAGCAGGGTCGCGAGCTGTTCGGCGAAGAAGGCCAGATCGCGGCCGCCGACGCGGCCGCCGCCGAAGGACATCGTCGGGCCGCCGCCGCCCGAAGACTTCTCGGCCTGCAGGGAAAGGATGAAGAAGCCTTTCGCCTGGAGGCTAGAGATCGCGGAGTTTTCGTCCGGCGCGTCCAGCATGCCGGTGCTGGTCTCTCCGCGAGAGTCCTGCACCGTATACGTAAATTTGCTCACTTAAACCTAGTTTATCAGGCACTACCAAACGTGTCAAGACTCGGGTAATTTCGGATTTTCGGAGCCGGGGGCGGCCAGATTCGGGGCGGTCGGGGCGGCGATCAGGCGCTCGCGCCGGGCCCGCTCGCGGTCGCCCTGGCGGTCGTAGATCGAGGCCAAGCGCAGTCGAACCGCCTTGTCGTCTCCCCCCCGTCCCAGGCTTTTCCGGAAGGCCGCCAGCGCGGCCGCGTCGTCTTTCTTCGCTTCCAGCGCCTCTCCCAACAGCCACCAGCCCAGCCCGTTTTCCGGGTAGTCCCGGATCAGGTCGCGCGCGTCGCGCTCCCCTTCGTCCGGGCGGCCGTTCTTCGTGCACGACCTAGACGAGGCGACGCGGGCGGCGCGCGCGCTCGGGGCCGCCGAAAGCATGCGGACGACGAACCGCGGGCGGCAGCCGTCGAGGCCGGCGGGATCCTTCACGGCCTTGTTCTCCCAAGTCCCGAACGAGAACGGGTCCACCGGCATGCGCCAGCGCCGCACCAAGTCCCCCTTGCGCAAGCGGCTCGCGTACAGCACCGACTCGCCGTCCGCGAACACCGGCTCGAAGTCGGGGAACTTCGCGATCACCGCCCGGAAGCCGCCCAAGTGGGCCGGGACCTCGAGGAACTCCGGCCGATAGGCGTCCACGAAGTACTTTAGGGTTTCCGCGTCGCGGTACGCCTCGACCCCGAGGAAGAGATCGTCCTCGCTGAACATGAAGGGCGTCTGCATGTCCATGAGGATCCGGTACTCCGGCAGCAGCTCCCACTCCCAATACCCGCCCATGTCGGGATGGTTGAGCAGGCGCCCGCCGCCGCCCTCGCGCTTCAGGAACTCGGCGACGCCGGTGGGCAGCTGCGCCCTCGAGAACGGATAGGCGGGCCGGTGCGCGAGCCTCACGGCGAACGGCAGGACGGCGACCGCCATGAGCGCGGTGCCCGCGACCCACGCGACCGGACGCGCGACGGCTTTCGGCGCCTCGAACGGCGGGTTTTCGCGCAAGAACGGCAGCGCCAGGAGCGTGAACTCGGCGAAGAAGCGCTGACCGCAGGCGAGCAGGCCGGCGCCGCCGAGCAAGAGCAGGCCGTGGGCGGCGCGAAACCGCCGGACGGAAAGCGCCCCGGCCAGCGAAAGGACGCCGACGAGCAGGAGCAGATGCTGCGACGCGAGCGGGTCGAGGCCTCCCGAGGTGACGCCCACGGACAGCAGGTCCAGCGGAGACAGGGGCCGGAGCTCCGCGATCTGATGCTGCGCGCGGGCGGTGAGGCCGAAGGGCACGCCGGGCAGTTCGGCGCCGAGCGGAGTCAAGAACACCGCCGCCATCGAGAGCGCGGCGAGCCCGAAGGCGCGCTCGTCGAAGGCGGGCGGCGCGCGCTTGAGCAGCCGCTCGGCCACGAAGCAGCCGCAGCACCACAGCAGCACGGGGAAGCTGATCCCGTGGAAGTTCCCCCACAGGGCGGCCAGAAAAGGGAGGGCGAGCGCCCACCCGGGCCGCAGGTCCAGCACGGCGAGGAACGCCCCGAGGAACAAGTACTCGAACAGATGCGGCCGCAGGGATTCGAGCCGCGGCAGCAGGGACACGACGGTCGCGGCGAACAGGAACGTCGTCCACGCGGTGGGGCGCCGGGCCCCGGTCGAGAGCAAGGCGCAGATCGCGACGATCGCCGCGACCAGCGCGGCGCGGAGCGCCACGAGCCCGGCGTAGCCGCCCAGGCCGAAGGCGGCGTACAGCGTCTTCTGGAAGAGCCAGTAGTAGTCGACGAACGGCCGGGCGGGGCCCAGGAAGGAGAGGTACCCGCTGTTCGCCGGGAGGGAGCCGGTCGCCGCCATGAACCGCCCGGCGGCCAGGTGATACCACAGATCGGTATCGGTCCGGATCACCGGCCAAAACGCGAAGCCGACGACGATGAAGAGGAAGAACGCGGCCAGGCAGACGGCGGGCGCGTCGGACGACGACCAGCGTCGCGTCATGCGCCCGATTCTAGCAGTTATCTAGTGATTGCCCGAGGTGACGGACAGGGCTTCCTGCACGCTGGTGACGCCTTCCATCACCTTGCGCCACGCGCTCGCGCGCATG
>JACRDR010000141.1 GCA_016212845.1 Elusimicrobiota bacterium | reverse complement strand
ATGGAGGCGCCCGGCTTCGCCCAGCTGATGAGGTCGGGCAGCATCGGGGCGCTCCACGCCGTCCCCGCCGGGGCGAGCCACAGCACGGCTAGGATCCAAGTGAGCTTGCGCATGCCCGGATTATAAGGGAGGGCCCGCCGCGGGCCGGATAGGGACCCTGCTACCGAGTTGTTGCCGGTGCTTGAGGTTAGTGCTGCCCGAACCAGTAGCTGAGGCCGGTCTGGAAGGAGAGGAACTCGGCCTTGTTCATGCCGAACTTGCCGTCGGCGAGGTTGAACGACTCCCAGCGCGCCTCGAAAAGAAGGCTCACGTTTTTTAAGGTGAACACCTCGGCCCCGCCGGCGGCGAGCACCGCGAAGTCGCGATGGCTCCGGTTGTTCGCGCCGGCGAGCGTCACGACTTTCGCGCGGGTGGCGTGGAAGCCTCCGCCGCCCTTCACGTAGATCGTCCACGGCCTGTCGAACACGAGGTTCAATCGCCCCGTGGCGAACAGAGCTCCGGTGCCGCCGTACATCCTTTGCGGCGCGCCCTGTCCCGCGACGATCGCGCCGCGTCCCCGGCGGAAGTTGAGGAGTTCGGCCTCGAGCCCCACCGCGAACCAGTCGGAGAGATGCCGTCCGTAGTGGAAGCCGCCCGCCGGTCCGGAGCGGACGGCGGTGTCGAGCATCTCGGTCGCGGTCGGGTACTGCCAGCCGACTCTGCCGCCCCAGGCGGAATCGCCCCCATGAAAGCCCCACGCGCCCGCGTTCGTCGCGAGCATGAGGAGCAGGACCGCGGAGGAGGCGAGGAGCTTAATCGACGTTGCGGAGGCAGGCCTCGGCGATGTGCTTGGCCGAGAGGCCGTACTTGTCGTAGAGCTCTTCGGTCGTGCCGGACTCGGCGAAGTCGCGCACCGCGAGGCGCACGAGCGGCACGCCGACGCCGCGCTCCGCGATCGCCTCGGCCACGGCCGAGCCCAGTCCGCCGTTCTCGTTGTGGTCCTCGACGGTGACGACGCGCGTGGAGGCGGCGGCCGCCTTGGCCGCGCCCTCGACGTCGAAAGGCTTGAGCGTGTGGACGTTGAAGACCTGGACCGCGAAGCCGCGGGACTCGAGGTCCTTCGCCGCCGCGATCGCGTTGCCGCAGGTCGCGCCGGACGCGAAGACGGTGGCCTGGAACTTCGCCGGGGCCTTGGCCGGCTTCCACAGCAGGTCGATCTTGCCGAACTGCCACCGGTAGCCGTCGCCGTGCACCTGGTCGGTGTTCTGCCGGGTGAGCCGCATGTAGACGCCGCCGTGGTGCTTGACCATCCACTCGACGGCCTGGCGGGTCTCCGCGAGATCGGCGGGCTGGAGCACGGTCATGCCGGGCAGCGCGCGCAGCGCGGCGACGTCTTCCAGCGCCATCTGGCTGGGGCCGTCGTCGCCGATGCCGATGCCCGCGTGCGTGCCGACGATTTTCACGTTGGTTTGGTTGTAGGCCACCGCGACGCGGATGACTTCGAGCCTTCCCGCGATGAAGCAGGCGAAAGAGGTGGCGACCGGGATCTTCCCGGCCATCGCGAGGCCGGCGGCGACGCCGACGACGTTCTGCTCGGCGATCCCGAGCTCGAAGTGGCGCTCGGGGAACTTCTTCATGAAGCCGGTGGTGCGGGTCGAGCCGCCGAGGTCGCCGTCGATGACGACCAGGCGGGGCTCGGTCGCCCCCATCTCGGCGAGCTTCTCGCCGAAGGCGTCGCGCGTCGCTCCGGAAGTGGCGGAAGCCATTATTTCCCCCCCAAGATCTCGGCGATGGCCTTCTCGGCCTCGTCCTTTTTCGGCGACTTGCCGTGCCAGGCGGTCTGCAGCTCCATCCAGGAGACGCCCTTGCCCTTGATCGAGCGCAGGATGATCGCCTTCGGCTTGCCCGAGACAGAGGCGGCCTTCTTGAGGGCGCCGTCGATCGCCGCGTAATCGTGGCCGTCGATCTCCTGGACGTTCCAGTTGAACGCCTCGATCTTCGCCTTGAGCGGCTCGAGGTCCATCTGCTGCTTCGTCTTGCCTTCCTGCTGGACCTGGTTGAAGTCGACGACCCACGTCAGATTATCGAGCGCGAACTTGGGAGCGCTCATCGCGGCTTCCCAGATCTGCCCCTCCTGGATCTCGCCGTCGCCGGTCATGCAGACGACCTGCCACGAGGCCTTGTCGAGCTTGGCGCCGAGCGCGAGTCCCACCGCGATCGAGAGCCCCTGCCCGAGGGAGCCGGTGTTCGCCTCGAGGAACGGGAGGCGCCGCTTGTCCGGGTGGCCCTGCAGCCGCGAGCCGAACTTCCGCAGCGTCATGAGCTCTTCCTTCGGCATGAAGCCGAGGTTCGCCAGCACGGTGTAGAGGGCCGGCACGCAGTGGCCTTTCGACATGATGAAGCGGTCGCGGTCGGGCGCCTGCGGGTTCTTGGGATCGTGCTTCAGGTAGCCGCCGTAATAGAGCACGGTCAGGAAGTCGATCGCCGAAAGCGAGCCGCCGGGGTGTCCGGAGCCGGCCTCGGTGAGCATCTTGATGATCTGTACGCGAAAGTCTTTGGCAAGTGCGGCGTAATCGTGAGTGGCGCGCTTCTCGGCGGTGGAGGGCATATCCGAATATTAGCATTTGTTGTAGAATCGTCGTCACAATGGAAGTCAAAACCTACGTGAGCTCGATCCGGAAGGCGGCCGATTTTATCCGCAAGAAGTCGAAGATCACGCCGAACGTCGCCGTGATCCTCGGCTCCGGCCTTTCGAAGGCGGTCCCGAACCTCCAGGGCGCCGTGACGATCCCTTACACGGACATCCCGAATTTTCCGCGCACCACCGTCGCCGGCCACGAGGGCAAACTGGTCATGGGAAAGCTCGGCGGCGCGGGCGTCGCGGTGCTGCAGGGACGCTTTCATTACTACGAAGGCCACTCGATGGAGTCGATCGCGCTTCCGACCCGCGCGCTCGAGTACCTCGGGGCCAAGACGCTGGTCGTTACCGCCGCGGTCGGCTCCATGCGCAAGCAGTTCAAGCCCGGCGACATCGTCGCGGTGACCGATCACATCAATTTCATGGGCCGCAACCCGCTGCGGGCGTTCCACGAGGAGGAGTTCGGCGACATGTTCCCCGACCTCCGCAACGCGTACGATCCGGCGCTGCGAAAGCTCGCTCACGCGATCTGCAAGAAGAAAAAGTTTCCCATCCACGAGGGCGTCTACGTCGCCGTCGGCGGCCCTTCCTACGAGACTCCCGCCGAGATCCGCGCTTTCCGCGCGGTCGGCGCGGACGTCGTGGGCATGTCGGTCGTGCCCGAGGTCATCCCGGCGCGGCAGATGGGCATGCGCGTCCTCGGCCTGAGCTGGATCTCGAACTTCGCCGCCGGCATGTCCGATTCGGACCTCTCGCATCACGACGTGCTCGCGCTGGGCGAGCAGTTCTCCAAGCGCCTGCGCGTCCTGCTCGACGAGCTCCTGCCCAAGCTCGTGCGCTAGCATGAGGCTGCTCGATCTCATCGCCAAGAAGCGCGACGGCGGCGTCCACACGCCCGATGAGCTCGAGTACATCGCCTCCTGCGCTTCCTCCGGAAGCGAGCCCGACTACCAGCTTTCCGCCTGGCTCATGGCCGTCGTCTGGCGCGGGATGACCGACGCCGAGACCGTAGAATGGACCAAGGCCATGGCCTCCTCCGGCCGCCGTCTCGAGCTCGGGTCCATCAAGTTCAAGAAGGTGGACAAGCACTCGACCGGCGGCGTCGGCGACGGCATCTCGCTCGCGCTGGCTCCCCTCGTCGCGGCCGCCGACCTCGCGGTGCCGATGATGTCGGGCCGCGGCCTCGGACACACCGGAGGCACGCTCGACAAGCTCGAGAGCGTCCGCGGCTTCAAGGTCCGGCTCGACATCCAGCAAGTCGAGCGCCAGCTGTCGTCGCTCGGCGTCTGCATGTTCGGGCAGACCGAGGACCTGGCGCCCTCCGACCGCAAGCTCTACGCGCTGCGCGACGCGACCGCCACCGTCCAGTCGCTCCCCCTCATCGTCGGCAGCATCCTGTCGAAGAAGCTGGCGGAGGACCTCGACGCCCTCGTCCTCGACATCAAGTGCGGCTCCGGCGCGATATTTAAGGACCACGAGTCCGCCCTAGTCTTGGGCCGCAAGCTCGTGAAGACGGCGAACAAGCTCGGGCTCAAGTGCGTCGGCCTCGTCACCGGCAT
>JACRDR010000149.1 GCA_016212845.1 Elusimicrobiota bacterium | reverse complement strand
CGTGCTCCTGTCGATCGTTCTGCTGGCTCAGCAGTCTTTCGCCACCGGTTGGGAAAACGCCGGATCGCTCGGCGCCGCCGTCGCCGGAAAGGCCGCGGCCTTCGCCCCTCTGGCCGCCGCCCGCGCCCGCATCCTCTCCGGAAAGACGAACTCCGCGGACCTTTCGATCCTCTTCGACTTGGGCGCCAAGCCCGAAGCCGCGGACCTCGAGGGCTGGTACGCCGGCCGCCGCTTCACCGAGAACGGCCCGGCCGCGCAGCTCCTCGTGGGCGGCGAGTCGTACGACGACCCGTCCAACGGTCCCATCGGCGGCCGCTCGTTTAAGCTGATGGTGTTCGGCCCGAACGTCGCCGGCGTCGTCCCCGCCGATCTCTACGACGATCCGGGCACCTACGTCGTCGACACGGTGAAGGAACTGATGGCCGAGAAGGGCAAGGAATATTCGGCCCTCGGGTTTTCCGCCACCGGCGCGACGTGGACGAAGGGCCAGGGCGCCTTCGAGCTCCGCAAGTGGGGCCGCTACCTCATCGTGAAGTATCCCGAGGGCGGCTACGGCTACTTCTTCAAGAAGATCTCGGGCAACAACGCGCCGCCCGCGGGCACGAACTCCGGCCTCAAGCAGCAGTCGTCCCCGGTCGGCATCCTCCCGCTCCCCGGCTCGGAGCAGCTCTCCGCGATGTTCGAAGCGGGCAGCGCGCCCGCCGAAACCGCCCTCACGGGCTGGTTCGCGGGACGCCGCTACACCTCCGACGGCCCGGTCGCCGCGCTCGTGGTCGGCACCGAGATCTACGACAACCCGGACGCGGGACCGATCGACGGCTCCAAGTTCAAGGTGCTCGTGTTCGGGCCCGACAAGACCGGCGTGGTGCCGGTCGAGCTCTACGACATCGGTGGTTCCGCGATGATCAACGGCGTCGCGTGGAACGTGCGCGAGACCGCGGGCCAGTGGACCACGACGCGCACGGACGAGAGCGTGGTGACCCAAAAGGCCGACCGCGCCTACGAGGTGCGGCAGTCCGGCGACTTCCTCGTCGTGCGCTACCCCGAGGGCTACGGCTACTTCTTCAAGAAGATCCGCTAGCTCGCTTCCCATCTAAACGCTCAAAGGGCCCACCTTCCGGTGGGCCCTTTGCTTTCCCCTATGCGCCCTCGGGGCCCACGTTCTATGCAGCGGGCCCTGGGTAGAATGGTTCCGCTGCAATCCCGGCTTGGCATCAAAGGAGGAGCCACTGATGGAACGTCGCCGAATAGCGCTCGCGCTGGCCGTCGTGATGCCCGCGGTCGCCAATGCCCAGGTATCTAAATTCGTCCCCATCGTCGTACCCGGAACCCTCGGACTTCCCCCCGCTCCCGTGACCGGCCCGGCGATGACGCTCTCGCCGAACCTCTCCGTCCTTCCCACGGTATCGGGCAAGTCCGTCCTCGCCAATCCGACCGTCGCCTCGCCGCTCGCGATCAATCCGATCCTCGTTCCGAAAAGACTGCCCCCGGTGAACCCGTTGGCGGTCTCCGGCGCCGCGAAGGCCGAAGCTCCGGCCAACGGCGTCACCATGCAGGCCCGCCTCCAGAACCTCGCCTCGTCCGTCGCGCCCAAGCCGGGCGTCGTCGCCAAGGACGCGGACGTCAGCCTCCAAAAGTTCTGGTCGCAGGGAGCCATCGCGGCCGCCGAGCCCGACTTCCGCATGTTCGGGGGCGGCAACCTCGATCCCCGGATCGGGACCGCGCTCCAGACGATGGGCCGCAGCGCCGTCGGTCTCTCGATCTACCGGGAGATCTACAACAAGTACGGCGGCTCGCTGCAGCTGCGCGTCGACAACGATCCGTCCGCGACCTACGACGCGCGGACGACGTTCGAGGGTCCGAACCCGGTGATCACCGTCACCGACAACCTGCTCCGGCGCGAAAGCGCGGAGTTCGCGTCCTCCTACATCGCCCGCGAGATGGCGCATCTCTACTACAGCGCCTTCCCGGCCTCGGTGGAGCGCGACTACCTGGCGAACAGCGCGATGGTGCGCACCTACGCCGAGCTCACGAGCTCGAACAACCGCTGGTGGGACACGCGGCGCGATCGCTGGCAGGACGGCCGCTACTCGATGCAGTCGTTCTTCAAGAGCTGGCGCGAAGCGTCGGTGGACTACTACGCGCGGGGCCGCAACATCCAGGAGTCGCCGTTCTTCCGCTACCTCCAGGGCGGCAGCAACCGCACGCTCGAGCAGCTCTACTACGACGGCCGGATCGACGCCGGCACCTATCGTCAGATGAGCGACTACTTCCGCCAGATGGCCCGCTCCGAATACGACTGGCTGCGCGGCAACGAAGGGAGATAAGACATGAACCGTATTAAGATCCAGCGGGTCCTCGCGGCCCTGACGTTGGCGGGAGCCCTCTCCTCGGGCTCGTTCGCGCAGCAAGTCCAGGACTGGTCGAAGCTCCACGGCACGTGGAGCGGCGTCGTCTCACCCAAGCAGGTCGTGATTCAAGACGAAACCGCCTGGAAGGCGGTTTGGGCCGAGCACGCCCGCGGCGGCGCCGCGGTCGGCGAGGCGCCGAAAGTCGACTTCACCAAGGAAGCGGTCGTCGCCGTATTCTTGGGCAACCGCATGACCAGCTCGCCGGTCGAGACCGTCATCGAGAACAAGAACGGCGAGGTCGTGGTCAGCGTGAAGGAAGGCGGCTCGAAGCCGTACTCGATGCCCGCCCTCTGCCAGCCCTTCGAGATCGTGAAGGTCGCGAAGGCGCCGGTCATTCGCATTCAGGTCGACGCGTCGAAGTCGAAGCCCGTGGCCGCCGTCGCGGCCGCGAACGAATCGACCGGCCTCCGCGACGCGGTGGGCCGAGTCACCGGCAAGCTCGCGAACGTCTTCGCGGGCAAGACCGACACGCTCGCGTTCGACGGCGGAAACGTCGCCGCCGTCTCGCTCGTCGGCGCCGGAGAGTTCGGCGCGCCGAAGGCCTCGCTCCTCCAGCTTCCGCCGCCTCCCGGTGAAGAGCGGACGAACCGCGGCGACCAGGGCCTGCCCCCGCCTCCGGGACAGCAGCAGCCTTCGCGCGGACGCCAGGGCGGAAGCCTTCCGCCTCCTCCGGGCGACCAGGGAGGCTCGCTCCCGCCGCCTCCCGGCGGCAACCAGGGCGGCAGCCTGCCGCCGCCGCCGCAGTACCGCGGCCGGCCCTCCGACGACCGCAGCCTTCCGCCGCCGCCGGGACACAATACGCCCATCGAAGACTCGGGCGTCACGTCCGTCGGCTATTGGCACCCGTACCGCGACGTGCTCGGCTACACGGATGAGCGCTTCGGCAGCTGGCAGCAGGAGACCGACTCCGCGTCGATCACCCGGGGCGGAACCGAGACCGGCAAGGGACAAGGCGGCAGCTACTCCGCGAACCTCAGCAGCCGCGAGTTCCGCCGGCGCTACGTCCTCTACTGGCGCTGGGTCGGCACCGACTGCGACCCGAACGACTCCGACCGCTGCGCGCGGTGGGATCGCCAGTACAAGTACTTCTACGAGGACACCAAGTACAGCCGGGCCCGCGGCATGAAGGTCGTCGTGAACTTCGCGCAGGACAAGACGCTCCTCCCGTGGGAGACCGAGTCCTTCTCCGTGAAGTACGACGGCGGCCGCGTCTGGATCGAGAAGCTCTCTCCGGCCTACCAGTACTCCGAGTACGGCCCGATCGTCAACCAGCAGACCGGCGAAGCGACGATCACCCTCACCCCGGGCGCGCGCATCCTGCGCTCTCCCGAGGCGAATAAGGTGACCGCGGCGATCGTCAACGAAGGCGGGAAACTCAAGCTCGTCATCGAGGACTCCCGGACCAACGAGTACGCCGGCGAGACCCTCGAG
This sequence comes from Elusimicrobiota bacterium, assembly GCA_016212845.1. Classification (GTDB taxonomy): domain Bacteria; phylum Elusimicrobiota; class Elusimicrobia; order UBA1565; family JACRDR01; genus JACRDR01. The sequence goes on along the minus strand of JACRDR010000149.1, from coordinate 3,222 downwards.
GTCACGTACGAGATCTGGCGCGACGATCCCCTGGGCTGGCGCAACCCGCTCGGCCGCGACACGAAGATGACCGAGCGCACGAAGAACGGTCCGCAGCGCATCACCACGGCCCCGGGCGCGAACCGGCACGTGTTCGACCTCGGCATCAGCGCTTCCGCCGAGTACTACATCGACACGTGGTCGTTCCGCCGCGCCGGCAGCAAGATCTCCTCCGGCGATTGGATGAACCGCGGCAAAGGCAATCGCGTAAAAATGTAGGTCGTCCGTTTCTCGACGAGCAAAGACCCCCCTTCCGCCAGGAAGGGGGGTCTTTTGTATTGATCTGGAATAGGTCCCGGGGTTGACCATGGTCAATAGAGGTTTTCGGGGCTTTTCCTATACTTTCACCCATGAAACAGCACTGGACCAAGTTTTCCGCCGCCCTCCTTCTCGCCGCCACCGCCGCTTCCGCCCAGAATTTCTCCGCCGTGTTCGACGGCGCCCAGCAGCTCAAGGGCTTTACCCCCGTCAGCGTCACCCCGGTCGTCCGCGAGACGAAGCCCCAGCAGATCGAGGCCCCGAAGGTTCTCCCCGTCCGCGCCGAGGACGCCCCGCAGGCGCCCGTCGCCGCCGAGCTCATCCCGCTGGCCCTCGAGCTCGAGGTCCCGGCCGATCTCCCGCAGACGCAGGCCGTGTCCGACCGCGTGGCGCGGCTCAAAACCCAGTACTCGTTCTACGCCGACCCGACGTTCGAGCCCGTCCGGCTCGTGAAGTTCCACATCCTGCCGTTCCCGCCGGTTTCGCAGCCGACCGCTTCCTACCTCGTCCGCGGCGTCGTCCCGGCCCCGCGCGTCGAGAACGTGAAGGCCGACGGCATGGTCCGCAACGTCTACCAGGACCGCTCGGTCGACGCCAAGGCGCTCGAGGAAGTCCTCCTCCGCTACGGCAAGTCCCTCCGCCGCGAGCGCGGCGTAAAGGACGCCTACGTCGGCTTCGACTGCGGCGTGCAGGGCGAGCACAACCACATCGTCGCGCATCACCCGGCGATCGTGGTCGAGACCGACGGCACCGTCGGCGTGAAGGCGGTCCGCGTCTCCGTCCTCCAGACGCAGCCCGGCCTGGCACTCGAGCCGATCGTCTTCGTCCAGCGCTGAACCTTGCAGACACCCGCTGACCGCGGGTCCGTTGCCTAGTTCCGGTCCTCGAGCTATCACGATGGCATGCAGACACGCCACTCGCTCGGCTCGCTCCTGCCTCTCTTCGCCTGCGCCTGCGTCCTAGGACTCGCCGCGGCTGCCCACGCCGCCGCGCTCGACCCGAAGCCCCGCACGCCGCCGCCGTACCGCGAACCGGTGAACGCCCCGTCGCCGTTTCGGGAGGTCTTGCTCGCCTGCGGAGCGGAGCTGAGCATTCTCTGTAAAGCGCCGCCCACGACCGTCGCGGGCGCGAAGGCGTGTCTCGAGCCGCGGGTGCAGGTGGTGCGCAAGGCCTGCCGGAAGGTGCTGGGACTCAAAAAGAGCTGACGCCAGCGTCTTGATTTTCTGGGCCGGGGGCTTATACTCGGTCCATGCCCGCCGAGTTCGGCCTCGGGATCGCGCTCCTCGTCTCTATCCCCCTCATCGTGGTGGGCATCAAGCTCATCCGCGGCGGCAAGTCGCCCGTCGAGGAGCCCGCGCCGATCGTCCCGCCCGGCTTCTCGCCCCCGTCCGGCGTCGATCTGGCGGGCGAGGCGCCGCCGCCGAAGTCCGCCGCCGGTCCCAAGAAATCCCGAAAGGGAATGTGGATCGGCCTAGCCCTGGCCGCGTTCGTGGGCCAGTTCTTCGCCTGCGGGATCGCGATGATGCGCGCGGAAAGGAGGTGGCAAGCGGACGTCCGCGAGATAGGCAAGGCGCCGGTCCGCGAGGTGCCGCCCGGACAGACGAACGCCGCCGACCTCTACCTGGCCGCGGTCAAGGAACTCCCCAAGGAGTACCCGGCGGGGAACCCCCAACTGCGCGAGGCGGCGCTCGCGGCCTGGAGCGACCCGGACAGCTCTCTCGCCAAACAACTGGACGGACTCTCCGGCGCGCTCGAGAACGCGCGCAAGGCCGGCTCCATGCCGTTCTGCGACTTTCTTCCGGCGGACGTGAAGCGCCTCAACGCCGGGATGGACTTCCCCCAAGTCGGCGGCTTGCGCACCCTCGGGCTTTTTTTGGCGCTCGACGCCCGCCGGAACGTCGCCTCGGGCCGGCACGCCGAGGCGCTGGACGACGTCGTCGCCGGACTCATGCTCGCGCGGCGGCTCCAAGAACAGAAGACTCCGCTCATCGTCTACTCCCTCGTCGCCGCGCTCATGCTCGACGACGCCTACCCTACCGCCGCGGCGCTGCTCTCCGACCCGTCCGTCCCCCCCGCCGTCTACGTCGGACTGAGGGACGAGCTGCTCCATGCGACGCCGTCCGTCGCGACCGCGGTCCGCGCCGTGACTTTCGACCAGGGGCTCCTGGAGGACGCCAACGCCCTCTACGTCGAACGCCTTCTCTGGTGGCTGCCCTCCTCCTCGCGCCGGAACCTGGTCGAGGACTACCGCAAAGCCTGCCGAGCGTTGACCACGCTCTTCGCGACGGCGGCGGAGCGGAACGCGCCGGAACTGTACGAAGCGAGGCGAGCCGAACTGACGGCCAAGTATCCGGAGACGAAGTCCCGACGCGCCGAATCGCTGGGGAACTGCTTGAAGTCGCGTTCCGATTTCGGCGATTGCTGGCTGATGCGCGCCGGACCCGGGGCGCTCGATCTGGCCGGCATCATCGCGCGCGCCCAGTTCGTGGACGCCCGCATGCAGCTGCTTTTCGCGGCGTCCGGAGTCCGGCTCCGGGAACTTCAGGCCGCCGCTCCTCCCGCATCGCTGGAGGAACTCGTGCCGGAGCATCTGCCGCGCGCGGCCTACGACCCGTTCGACGGCGGGAAGCCCCTTCGGATCGTCTCCGACGGCGAGGGCTGGTCGGTCTACAGCCTCGGGATCGACCGGAAAGACGATCAAGGCAAGGCCGACGCCGCGGCGGCGTTCGACGCGGATTGGCGCAAGCCCTCCTCCGGCGACGTCGCGCTGGCGGCGAAACGCTGGGTCCCGCCGAAAGCCCCGCGCCGCCCCCGCCGCAACGGCTAGAGTCAATTTGGGGCCAGTCCCCAAATTGACTCCGTCAGCGCTTCAGGAGATCGACGTAGGCGCCTTCGACCAGCGCCGCGCGCGGGATGCCGAGCAAT
>JACRDR010000140.1 GCA_016212845.1 Elusimicrobiota bacterium | reverse complement strand
GGCAACCCCGTCTCGACCGCGGTCGGGCTTCGCTTCTTCGCGTCGGTCGTCCTGCGCCGCTTCCTCGGCCTCGCCGACGAGGCGCCGCTTAGGGCCGCGCTCGCGGAGGCGGTCGACAAGCCCGAGGGCCTGCGCTGCTTTTTCAAGGCCCGCCTCGAAGCCGGGGCCGTCCGCGCGCTGCCCGGCCAGGCTTCTTTTCAGGTCTCGCCGCTCGTCGAGGCGAACGGCTGGGTCGTGTTCCCCGAGGCGGGCGGCCGCGTGAAAGCCGGCGCGGAAGTCGACGTCTATCCTTCCTTCCCGATGGACCCCGCGTTTCCCGCGCCGGCCCTGAAGGCGAAGCCGCGAAAGGGAGCGCGCGCGTGACGCGCAAGATCGAGTTGTACGGCCGTCTGCGAGACGCGGGCGCGGGCGAAGCGCTCGAGCTCGACCTCGCCGCGGGCCTCGACGCCGCCGCGGTGCTCTCGGCGGTGGCCCAGGCTCTCGGCTCGAAGGAGCCGCTCGCCGGCGCGGTGCTCGCGACCGAGGCGGAGGTGCTTTCCGCCTCCGATCCCGTTCCGGAGAGCGGCCGTCTAGCCGTGCTGCCTCCCGTATGCGGGGGCTGATCCAGCGCGAGCCGCTCGACGCGGCGCGCCTGTGCGCGGCGGTGGAGTCGCCGTCGCATGGTGCCGTCGCCTCCTTCACCGGCGTCGTGCGCAACAGCCACGAAGGGAAGTCGGTCGTAGCCGTGACGTACGACTGCTTCGAGCCGCTCGCCGCGAAAGTCCTCGCCGCGATCGTCGCCGAAGCCGAGGCGAAATTCGGCGCGCGCGTCGCCGCCGAGCACCGCGTCGGCCGCTTGAAGGTGGGGGAGGCGAGCGTCGCGATCGCCGCGGGTTCGCCGCACCGCTCGGAGTCCTTCGACGCCTGCCGCTACGTGATCGAGGAGATCAAGGTCCGCCTCCCCGTCTGGAAGCGCGAGCATTATTCCGACGGCGACGGCGCTTGGCTGTCCGGCTGTTCCCTCGCGGGACACCGGTGACCGCGGCCCTCATCGGACTGGTCGCGCTCCTCTATTCCCTCGTCGGCCACGGCGGCGCCTCCGGCTATCTCGCGGTGATGTCGCTCTGCGGCGTCCCGCCCGCGACGATGAAGATCTCGGCGCTGGCGCTCAATCTCCTCGTCGCGGGCGTCGCGTTTCTCAACTACTGGCGCGCGGGCCACTTCGACCGGAAGCTGTTCTGGCTCTTCGCCGCGACGTCGATCCCGGTCGCCTACGTCGGCGGCCGGCTCGAGCTGTCGCCTCGCGTCTACTGCGCGATCTTGGGCTCGACGCTCGTGTTCGCCGCGGGCCGCCTCTGGATGGCGGAAGCCGAGGAGCGCGAGCCCGCCGCTTCGCCCGCGGTTCCCGTCGCGGCCGCGTGGGGCGCGGCGATCGGCTTCGTTTCGGGAGTCGTCGGCGTCGGTGGGGGAATTTTCCTAAGCCCGCTGCTGGTGCTGATGGGTTGGGCGGGCGCGAAGCGCTCCTCCGCCGTCTCCGCCGCGTTTATTTGGGTGAACTCCGCCGCGGGACTCGCCGGCCAACTGTCGAAGCTCCGCGAGACGCCCGTGCCGTGGTCGTGGGTCGGCGCCGCCGCGGTCTGCTCGGTCGCCGGCTCGTGGCTCGGGGCGCGGAAGTTCACCGCTCCCGCCCTGCGCCGGTGCCTGAGCCTCGTGCTCGTGACCGCCGCGTTCAAGCTCCTGAAGCTGGCCTTCTGATCTCGATCAGAGCCACTTCCGGCGGGCAGAGGAATCGGATGCGCGGCAGAAAGCTCTCGCAGCCCACGCCCTGGCTCACGTACGCGCTCTTGCCGTCCTCTTGGAAGAGCCCGCGCGCGTAGCGCGTGCCCGCCCGCGACAAGCTGATGAGCGCGCCGATCCACGGCAGGCGCACCTGCCCGCCGTGCGTGTGACCCGAGAGCATCAAATCGTACGGGCAGCCGCCGAGGTTCGGTATGAGATCGGGGTAGTGGTAGAGGCAGATGTTCAGCAGCTTCTTGTCGATGTATTTCGCGAGTTCCCAGACGCGCCACTCGGCCCCCGCGTCGATCCCGTAGAGGCTGACCGGCGTCCCGCGCACGACGACGGGCTCCGAACGGTTGATGAGCCACGTGGGCCCGCCTTTCTCGATGTGATACCCGAGATGCAGGTCGTGATTTCCGCGTACGGCATAGGCGGGCGCGAGCGCGGCGAGGCTTTTGAGGAGGCGTTCCGAGTCGGGATTGCGGCCCCAGCCCGAGTAGTCGCCGGTCAGCAGAATCACGTCGGGCTTCAGCTCTTTGACGTGCGCCAGCACCTGGTCCTCGATGCGGCTCCAGCGGCGCACGTGGAGGTCGGTAAGGTGAACGATGCGCAGCGGCGCGCCCGAGACTTTCGGGCTCTCGATCGCGACGCGGCGCACGCCGACCTGAAATGGCTCGACGAGCGTGGCGTAGCCGATGCAGCCGACTCCCGCTCCGGCCATGGCGCACCACAGCGCCTTGGCCGCAAGGGGGAGCGCCGCGAGCCTGGGATGCCCGGAGAGTATGAGGACCGCCCCGCCGAGCACCGCGAGCACGAACGCCACGAATAGGAGCACCGAGAAGAACTCGCGCACCATGTGATGGCCGAGCGTAGTCTCCTGTCCGACCGAGTCCGCCAGCTGCTTGAGCGCTATCGTGGTCATGGTCCGGCTCCTCCTAGTACGGCCTTCCGTTGATCGAAATCGGGATGGAAAAATCCGCCCGCGCAAGCCGGACTCGATCGACGCACTCGCGCGTGAGGCGCCGCGCGGACCACCAGCGCCACGCCACGTCCAGAGTCGTGCCCGCTTCCGGCCGCGGGTCGGTGTCCAGCGTCTGGCGCTCCCAGCGGTCGATGGTGAGCCGTGCGGCTTCCGACGTCAGGGTGAGCCGCGCCGGCCGGAGCCGGAGCGCCCCCAGGAGTCCCGCGACCAGGTCGGGCGCGCGGTCCTCCTCGCCGAAAAAGCACTCGAACGGGTCCGCTAAGCGGGCCGGCCCGATCGGGCGCCCGTCGAAAGACACGGATAGGCCGCCCAGCATCGTATGGAGCTTCGCCGACGACGCTCCGGAAGCCTGGGCGAAGCGGAGCCAGGGCAGGAGGAACGCGCGGGGATCCTCGAGCTGGTAGCCGCGGAGCATGCGCACCGCCCTCTCTCGGTCGACCGAGAACGTCCCGGACGCGACGGGGACCTCAGTCGTCATGCCCCTCGACCGCCTCGAGCCGAATCTTCGGCTGACGGCTGGCCTCGGCCTCCTCGCGCCATTTGCGCTCCCGCTCCGCGCGCAGCTTCTCGAGCTCGACGCGGTACGGGACGAGGCTCGCCTGCTCTCGCGCGAACACGGCGGCCGCGCGCGCGTCGCCGACGTGGAAGCCCGGCCACGAGCCCCTTTCGGCCTGGACGCCGTGCGTGTCGATGCGCCTCAGAAGGTCTTCGGCCAGCCGCCCCCGGGCTTCCGCGTCGGCGATCAGCGGCACGGCGCGAACGAGCTCCTCCGCCGCGTCGTTCGACAGGCCGGCCAGGGTCCAAGCGTCGATGGGTTTAGAGGCGCTGCGATCCACGTTTTCGGCCGCGATGAGGCGGTGCGGGTTGGCGACGTTCCACGCCGCCAGGCAGCCGAAGCTGGCGACGACCGCGTGGCGGAGGAACTCCGAGAGCGGCTTTCCCAGCAGGCTCTTGCGTCCGAGCAGCAGGAAGAGGACGGCGATGTAGGCCGTGAATGTGTGGCTGTAGAAGCGCAGCACGGTGAACCCGTACGCTTCCTCATACAAGGCGAGGCGATAGGCGGCCGAGGCGAGCATCACGCCGGTGAACACGGACGCGGCGACCACGTGCGCTTTCTTGACTCGAGAGCGCCGCGGCGAGTCGGCCGCCGCGCGTTCGTCGAAAGCCAACGCCAGCGCCAAAGAAGACGCGCCGATGACGACCAGCTGCCAGAACCCCTCGTGCGCGGAGCTCGCGTAAGTCACTCCGGTGTTGGCCCCTTCGATCAGGGACTTGGCGCTGAGTAGGAAATACAGTTGAAAGGCCGAGAACAGGGCGAACAACGCGTTCACGAGGGTCGCCGAGGTCGAGGCTTCCACGAATCCCCACGCGCGAGCCCCGTCGCGCGCGAGCTCCGCCCAGCCGCTCCGGGTTGAGGGGGTCGGGCGCGCGCGCAGGAAGGCCCGGACTCCCAGGGCGGCGATCGCGACGGCCGCCACGCAGAACGCCTGCGCCACGAGCGAGATCGGAGCCAACTCTCCCAACACCCGCTCCAGCGCCCTTCGGAACACGGCGTCCGCGCTCATCATGAGAGAGAGGAAGAAGCCGAGAAACGGGAGGGCGATCAAAACGCCGGTCGCCGTTCCGCGGAGATTCATGGACGAAGAGATCCAGGCGTCGAGATTCTCGAACTCCCGCTTTCCATTGCCGAGCGAGGCGGCGACGACCCCTCCCGGGCCCGTGAAGAAGTCGCGGCCGTCGTAGTCGCCGAGCCGCCTTCCGGAGAGCCACGGGGCCAGAAACAGCGCCAAGAGGTAGCTCGCGGCGCAGACGTTCGCGAAGATCAGCTCGGGCGCGGCGCGCCACGCCGAAAACGAGGCGAAAACGAGCGCTCCCGCGGCGGCGGCCGTCTGGCCTCGGGAGAGCTCGCGGGCCTGGAGCCGGGCGACGCGCGCGGCGAGCAGGACGACCGCCAGCGCGAAGAGGGGAACCGAGATCCCGAGGGGACGCCCATAGAAGAGGTAGTCGAACGCCGCGCCGAGCCCCACGGCCGCGCCCATCGCCGCGAGCGTCGGGCCATCCTGGACCGCCGTTTCCGTCCGCGCCGCGTCCGCCGTGATCGCGATCATGACTCCTCCCTACTTCCGTCCCTTCACGAACTCCTCGAGGCGTTCCAGGTAGCGGCGAAACGCCTCCTTCCCTTTGGCCGAGAGCTTCAGGGTGGTGCGAGGTTTGCGGTCGACGAACTCCTTATCGATGAGCAAATAGCCCGCCTTCTCGAGTACGCGCGAATGAACCGAAAGATTTCCGGGGGTGAGCTTCAAGAGATCGCACAGCTCGACGAAGGTCAGCTCCCCGGCGGCGGCGAGAGCCGAGACGATGCCCAAGCGGACGCGCTCGTGGATGACCTGGTCGAGCTCGCTGGGCGGGATGAATCCGCTCATGCAGATTTCTTGCTCAGGACGTAGCAGCCGAACGCCACGTGGAACGCACCGAAGGTAAGGCCCGTCAGGGCCAAGTCGTAGCGCTGGAAGCACACGATCGCGGCAGTTCCGACCGCCATGAAGAGCAGTCCGAGGATCCGGGGTGCCGTCGTCGAGAACAGCCCCGCATTCACCAACGCCACCCCGTAGCCCAGGATCCAAATCCCCGGCAGGTAGCCCAGGTGGCCGTCCAACAGGAGCCTGAGCGTGATTACCGCCGACGCGAAGAGCGCCGGCGCCATCGACCGCCGCGCGAGCTGCGACGGCCGCGACTCCAGCGAAACGCCGAGCTTCTTCGCGTCCCGGAGGGCGATTACATAATAGAGGAGGATCGACGCGAGCACCGAGCCGGACCACATCGCCGCGACCAGCCAAAACCGGTTCTCGCCGAGCCGGAAGACCGCCGCCACGTCCCAGGAGCCGGTCAACCGGTAGGTGATCAGCGTCGCGATCAGGATCATCGTCCCGCCCACGATCGCCGCCCAGTCGGGGAGCAGCTTGTACTCCGTCGCCAGTTCCATGATCTCCTTGATCCGGTCCAGGCGGTCTTCGAGCTGCTGTCGGTCCGATGGCATTCTCCCCTCCAAATGGTTCTTCGAAAAGTACTTTACTATGCAAAGTCATGATTGTCAAGACCCCCAGAAACAGGAGGACGCGGCGGGAATTCATACCCACGTGTACGAATGAGGAGGGGAAAAGTTCCCTCGTTCGTCGGAGGAGTTAGCGGCCGCCTTCGGGGTCGGCGTGGATGAGGACGTCGGCGTCGGGCACGGCGGTCTTGATCTTGTCGACGAGCTCCTCGGTGATCTCGTGAGCGGCGACGAACTCGCGCACATCGCGCAGTTCGAGGTGGAACTCGATGTAGCGCCGGTTGCCGGCGCGGCGGGAACGGAAATTGTGGTAGCCGACCACGGAGGGGTGGTGCTCGCGTATGATCCGGCCGATTTCTTCGCGCAGATGCGGGGGGAGGCCTTCGTCCATGAGTTCGGAGACCGCGGTGAGGATGATCGGGACCGCCAGCCACAGCACGTAGGCGACGACCGCGGCCGTTATCGCCGGATCCCACCAGGGCTTGCCGGTGAACCGAGCGAGGGTCAGCGCCGCCATGATGCCGATATTGGACGCGACGTCGGAAAGGAAGTGCGCGCCTTCGGCGCTCAAGACGTTCGAGTCTTCGGCTTTCGCGGCTTTTCGCAGCGCCAAGCCGTGAATAAGAGTCGCGATCATCGCCACTCCCATGACCGCGACTCCCAGGAATTCGTCGTGGGGCGGAGCCGGATGCAGGAGCCGCCGCACCGATTCGATCAGGAACCAGACTCCGCCGAGCGCGATGAAGGAGCCCTGGAACAGCGAGGCCAGCGCTTCGGCCTTCCCGTGGCCGTACTGGTGCTCGTCGTCGGCGGGCGAGCGCGCGATCGCGATCGAGACGAAATTGACCGCGGAACTGCAGAGGTCCATCAGCGAGTCCAAGGCGCTGGCGAGGATGCTCAGCGAACCGGTGAAGGCGCCGGTGGCGAGTTTCGCGGCGCAGAGGCTGCCGGCCAGCCACATCGAACGAATGACGAGACGGCGGGGATCGGACGAGGCGGTCATCTATCCGCCCGTGGAGGGGGGCTCGGCGGGGGAGACGCCGTAGCCCGCGCGTGAAAGGCGGTTCACGAGATCTCGAAAGTGGCGGGATTGGCGCAGGAGCGTCTTGATGCGCGCGTCTTCTTTCGGATCGGAGACGACGCCGGATACGAAGAGGCTGTCCGTCTCTCCGCCCTTAGCCCATTTCACCTTGCCCGCCTCGTTGGTGAAGGTGAACACCCGGCGATCGCCGCGGCTCACCTGCCACCGGCTGCCGGAGCGCGACAGGGCGGGCACGGGACCATCCTGAGCAGGCTCGTTAGAGCGGCCGCAGGCGCAGAGCGCGAGGAGGGCGGCGAGGGCGAGCTTCATTCCTGCTCCACATCCTCTTCGGGCGGGTGGTAGAGGCACCAGCAATCCTTCTCGGTGCACGCACCCTTCTCGTCGTGCTTGGGCCACGGGTGGCGGCAGACCGGGCAATCCTTCAGCCGGACCGTGAATCTAGGCGTGGCTTCGTCGGGTGAGCTATTCATCAGAACGCCCGGAGCGGTAACGCTCCGGGCGGCTGTTTGCGGTCAGAGTTTGCGCCCACCAGGAATCGAACCTGGATCTTCGGCTTCGCAGGCCAACACTCTATCCTTTGAGCTATGGGCGCGCATCCGCATTATAGCGTTTAGAAAGGCACGACCGCTACTTTCCCATCGTGTATCGCATGATCTCGGCGAGGCGGCCCCGACGCTCGCGGCCTTGCAGGAGCAGCATGATCGAGCCGCCGAGATAGATGCCGGCGAAGGCCCAGCGAGCGGAGGGAGACGGGAAGAAGATCTGCGTGATGAACAGGATCGCCAGAGCGAGCGCTTCGGTCAGCGAGAACTCGAGGTTCATCAGCAGGGCCAAGCCGAAAAGCGACTGCGCGGCGGTCAGCGCGATCTCCTCGGCCTGACGGGGGTCCAGCGGCATCGGCATGACGTGGCCGGCCGAGAGGTTGTATACCGCCGGGAGCATGCCGACGAGAAGCGTCCACTGGTTCACCTTGGAGGAGAGAAGCGCGCGCAGCGCGACGCCCGCCTTGCCCTTCATCGCGAAGAGGATGGCGACGATGAACTCCGGCGCCTCAGAGGCCAGGGGGGCCAGCCACTGCACGAGGATGAACTCCTCGATGCCCCAATGCCTTCCCGCCTGGAGGATGCCCTCGGCGAACGGTTCGGCGGAGATGCCGATCGCGCCGGCGGAGAAAAGGAACATGATGCCCACCGTGACGCGCCGCGCCACGGTCGAGAGGCCGCCGATCAATTCGGCGGGACCCTCGAGGTCCGGTTCGTGAGACTCGATCTGTGAGGCTTTCCAGGCGTAGAATCCGAAGAGACCCACGAAGACCGCGGTGTCGACCAGGCTCAGGCTCGCCTTAATGGGCGGCACGAAGGCGTAGATCGTGGCGAAGAGCAGTACGACGAGCTCGATGGCGTTGTCCATCGTCAACTGGATCGTGCTCCGGCCATGGCGCCACCAATAGGCGAGCAGTACCGCAGGCCAGCCGATGCCGATCAAGAGCCGATTGGCGCCGGTCATGTTCGCGGTCGCGAAGGGGATGTAAGTGGGGTCCTTGCCGCCCTTCCAGGCGAAGACCATGTCGACCGCGTATTCGGGCAGAACGGCGATGAGCGCCAGCAGTCCGATGGAGATGCTCTGCGGGATGTCCACCTCGGCGGCCTCGGCTCCCCAGGTCAGCAGGAACGCGGCGCCGAAGATGCAAAGGCCGGGGGTGAGCACCGCCCAGGGCATGCCGGGGTGGATGTGCATGACGCGGCAGGTGATCCAGGGGGCGCACGCGGCGATCGCCGCCAGAATGAAAATTATGTAGCGATTACGGGCGCTTTCGGTGGTCATCAGTCTGCGATTGTACAAAAGCAGGGAACTTTTTTTGATCTCATTCGTATATATGGGTAGGGGGTAATTCATGACTCGATCCGCATTGTGGACGTTGGCCGTGGCGTTGGGGCTGGTTTCCGGGGTTTGGGCCGAGGAGAAGGCGGCTCCGGCCGCCGATCCGAAGGCCGGCGTGAAGCAGGAGATTCAGGCCAAGAAGCAGGACATCAAGGAAAAGCGCGAGGCGATCAAGAAGGACAAGGAAGAGATCAGGGAGATGCGCAAGGAAGCGAAGGCCGAGCGGAAGGCTCGCCGCGAAAAGCGGAAGGCCGAGAAGAAGGCGGCCAAGGAAGCCAAGCAGGCCGAGAAGCCGGCCGAAGCCCCGAAGCAGTAACCGTTCAGGAGGTCTTGGCCGTGCCTCGCGGCGCGGCGCGGCGTTCGTGCCCCGCGGCGCTCCAGAGAAAGACGCCCAGCGTCGCGAGCAGCACGGCCAGGACCGCCTGGAACGCGAAGAACGACCCTAACTTCAGCCACGCAAAGCCGGGATGGACGAAGCGCACCAGCCAGCCCGAGCCCTCTTCCAGGCCCGCCGATAGGAAGCTCGCCGCGATCAGCCTGCGGCGCGCGGTCTCCGTATAGGGCGCGAAAATGATGAGGTGCGTGAGCAGCAGAAGCACCAGCGCCATCATCGGCAGGTGCATGTGCGTGGTCTCGAGCATCGACGCCGCCGACTTCGGGGGAGTGAAGTCCGCCTCCGAGCCCCGGTAGTAGGCGACGACCGAGTCCGGGGAGACGCCCATCCGAGTGAAGTACATCGCGAAGTTGGTCACCCACAGGCCGGCGATAAACAGCGCCGCGAACGAGAGCGTCGTCCGCATGAGCGGATGATTTTGAAAGCCGCCGGTCTGCATGTATTTCATTTCGCGTTGATCAAACGGTGGATCGCCAGCACCCTGCGGATCGCCTGCGTCAGGGCCTCGGAAGTCAGCGAGGCTCCGGTGATATTACGGATACCGCGGCGGACGAACAAATCCCCATCAAGGGCGCGGCCGTCCAGTTGCCGGAGCCACTTGCCCGGCGGGAGGTAATCGTCCGGCTCGTGGAAAGCCAGGAGCTCCACGAAGCGGACGCGGCCTTCCCCGTCGACGACGACCATCGCGGTCTCCGGCATCGTGCGCACGACGTGCGTGTCGAAGTAGGCGAACGTCTCTTCTCCGGCGGTCGATTTCGCGTCAGAGTAGCTCCAGACCCGCGACTCCACCTTCGCGTGGGCGTCCTTTTCGGCCGACTTCACCTGCTCTTCGGTGAGGAACGCGGTGCGGCGCTCAGGCGCGGCTATCGGAAACGCCAGCTTGAGCGCCGCGTCCTGCCGCAGCAGGACGCGCGCCGAGGCTTCCGGCGCGATTCCCGCGGCGGCGGCGAGGATCAGCGCGAAGATCAGAACACGTACCCCAGCCCGAAGTTCAGCTGATTGACCCCGGTGCGCGCCTGGTTCAGCAGCCACTGGTAGTCGCCTTTCACGACGACCTGCGGGATGGGCTTGTACGTCAGGCCCGCGGTGTACTCGATCCGCGAGT
>JACRDR010000139.1 GCA_016212845.1 Elusimicrobiota bacterium | reverse complement strand
GGCTCGATCTCGTCGTCGAGTCGATCCCGAAGCTGGTGGAGGGCGGCGCCCAGCTCGTCGTGCTCGGCGACGGGAGCCCGGACCTGCGCGAGGATTTCCGCCGCCTGGCCTCGCGCTTTCCGCAGGCGGTCCACCTGCACTCCGCCTTCGACGAGGCGTTCGCGCACCGGCTCTACGCCGCGGCCGACATCTTCCTCATGCCTTCCCGCTTCGAGCCGTGCGGCCTCGGGCAGATGATCGCGATGCGCTACGGCGCCGTGCCCGTGGCGACGAGCACGGGAGGGCTCGCGGACACCGTCCGCGAGTCCGCCGTCGGCGGGCTCCCGGCCAACGGCTTCGTCGCGGCGCACCCGACCGCGGGCGACCTCTGGGGCGCGCTCGAGCGCGCGCTCGCGGAGTACGCCCGGCCTTCGGAGTGGGCCGAGCGGATGATGGCGGCCATGGCCGCCGATTTCTCGTGGGACCGCTCCGCCGCCGCCTACGAAGGGCTCCTCCGCGAGATCATCGCCCTTCGGGGCCAAAAGGCCTAGGCCTCGTCTAGGTCCTTGTTGCCCGGCTATCGGGGAAAATGCTAGGGTAAGGCCGTCCCCGTGCTGATCCGGCGCCCTTCGACGGCTCTTTTCGCTTGCGCTCTTCTCGGCGCCGCCGCCTCCGTCTCTCTCGCCCAGGACAAGCCCATCCGCGCGAAGTTTTTCGGCGAGGATCAGCTCCAGAAGAAGCCCGCCGAGCGTCCCCCGAAGCCGGACGCGCCGCGCGTCGCTCCGGAGGCCGAGAATTACGGCGCCGACTACGGCCGCGACGACCGCGTTACGCCGCGCGAGGACAAGAAGACCCCCGCCGCCTCGATCGCGGGAGGGGAAAAGCCCGCGCCGCACGGCGACACTTTTTCGCCCTCCGCCGGCAAGCGCGGACCGGGCGCCGCCGATCTCGCCGGAGCCTCCTCGACCCCCGCTGTCTCCAAGGATGAGAAGCCGCGCGACAGCGTGCGCTCCGCGCCTTCGCTCGAGCGCGTGGCGACTCACGCGGGACCGTCGTTGGCCGCCGCGGCTGCGCCGCCCGGCGCGGGCGGCCGTCCGGCGCCGCCGTCGCCGGCGATGCTCGGCCAGGTCTTCGACGCCGCGCCGCCGCGCGCCGAGCTCTCCGAGCCGAAGCCGATGCCGCGGCCGTGGGCGGACGCCAAGGCCGCGCCCGGCGGGCCCGGGCTGGTCAACCACAAGCAGGACGCCTCTCCCCCGCCGGTCTTCGACGCGATGGATCTCGACCTCAGCGCGAACCCGGGCCAGTACCGCGACGCGGTCGCCGCGCTGGGCAAGTCCTCCGGCTTCAAGCTCGACAACCGCTTCCCGCCGATCTATCGCGACAGCCGCCGTCTCCAAGTCTCGGTTTGGGGCTGGGTGCCGTCCGGACAGGTGACGCAGGCGCTGACGTCCCCCGGCGTCGCCAGGCTCGAAGCCGCCCCGCAGGGTCAAGCCCCTGCCGCTCCCGCCGCCCAAGAGGGAGAGTGGAGGCTCGTGCTCCGATTGCCCGCGCCGAAGCCGGGCTCCGAAGACCCCGCGGCCGATTTCGCCGGCACGCTTCTGCGCCTGAGCGAAGCGGGCTTCGCGTGGAAGCGGAGCGAGCCTCGCGACTCGACCGGCCTCGTCGCCGTCGTCGGCACGATGCCGGAGCGGAGCCTCAAGCGCGTCATGGCGGATCCCTCCGTCGTCCGCGTGGAGCCGTTCAAGCCTTCTCCCGCGCCGGCGCCCGCGCCGCTGGAGGCCTCCGCCGGTCCCGCCGCCCAGCTCGGCCGCTTTTTCTCGACGCATCCGGTCTCCGTCCTGCTCCTCGCTCTCGCGCCGATGGTCTTGCGGCTGCTGAAGCGGGAAGCTTGACACTTTCATCCCGCCTCGCTATCGTGTCGTCGTGAAGGCACCCACCGTCAAAACGCTGTTTATGGCGGCGCTCGGCGGCCTTTTGTGCGGGGTCGTGGGCGAAACCCTCCTCTTCCTCGAGGCTCAGACCCGCCGCGTCGAGAACGTTCTCGCGGACGACTTCCGCATCGTGGTCTTCCTCGCGGGCGAGCAGCCCGAGTCCCAGCGAAACGTCTTGGAGGACAAGCTCCAGGCCTTGCCCGGCACCGCCGAGGTCCGCTACGTGTCCCGCGACGCCGCGCTCGACACGCTGCGCCGGGAAGACCCGGAGCTCATGAAGTCGATCGCGCTGCTGGGCGAAAATCCGCTTCAGTCGGCTTTCGAGGCGCGGCTCGACCCGGAATCGATCGCGCGCGCCTCGCAGTGGGCCGACGCCGCGGCGAAGTTTCCCGGGGTCGGCGACATCCGCTTCAAGCCGATGGAGGTGCAGGCGGTCGTGCAGTGCCAGTTCTTCGTCCGCTTCCTCCGGCTGGCGATCAGTCTCTCCGCCTTCTTTTGGCTCGCCGGAGCCGCGGCCGGCTTGTGGGCCGCGATGAAGCTCAAAGAAGCGCGCGGCGTCGTCGAAGGCCTGCCGCCGCGCCTCGGCCTCGCGGCCGCGGGCACCGCCGGCGGCATGGGGCTGGTCCTCATCGCGGCGCTGCCCCTCAAGACCGCTCCCGCCGGCTGGGCCGCGCCGGCGGCCTGGGCGCAGTTCTGCCTGTTCATCGCCGGCGTCCTCGGCGCTCTGCTCGCCTGGGACTGGTCCGGGGCCTACCGCTTCGCGGTGGGCGACGAGCGCCGCCACCACGAGCTCGCGGCGCATTCGCGCGGATGAGCCTGCTCGCCCTCCTGCTCGCCTTGAACTCGGCGGTCGCCGCCGAGAACATCTCCGCCAAGCGCCAGGAGCTCATCGACATCCAGCATCAGCTGGAGTCAAAAAAGCGCGAGATCGAGAATTACCGCAAGGAGGAGTTCGACCTCCACAAGGAAGTTTCCAAGCTCAAGAGCGAGACCGAGGAGTCGCGCCGCAAGATGTCCGAGCTCGAGGGCCGCATCCGCGACGCGGAATCGAAGAAGCGGTCGCTCCGCGAGCGCGTCTCCGCGCTGAAGCTCGCCGAGGGCCGCTGGCGCGGCGTCCTGCAGGAGGAGGTGCGAGGCTACCAGGAAGTTCCGGTCGACGATTCGTCCTACTACGGCACTCGCGGCGTCTGGGCCGAGGCGCTGCGCCGGGCCGCGATCCTCGAGAAAGTTCAGTATCTCGAAGGCGTGAAGGGCTCCCGCCTCTCCACCGAGGCCGCGGTCTCCGAGGCGAAGCGTCTCGCCGCGACGCTCGAGGCGAAGGGGCAGGGCGTCCGGGCCGAGCACCGCACGCGCGAGACGCTGTATCAGAAGACGCAGGAGTCTTACCGCGAAACGCACGGGAAAGTGGAGACGATGCAGCGCGCCATCCGCGAACTGCAGGACTCCGCGCTCGCCCTCACCCGCCTGCTCCGCACGCTGGAGAAGAAGTCCCCGTACCGCATCTCCGCGGGCGAACGGGTGCCGCTGGCCGAACCCGCGAAGTCGCTCCCGTGGCCCGCGGAGGGGAGGCTGCTCTCGCGCTTCGGACGCGAGCCGCTCAAGGACCTGGGCACCGTCGTGATCCACCAAGGCATCCGCATCGGCACCGAGGCTAACGCGGCGGTGAAGCCGGTGAAGGCCGGTACGGTGATCTTCGCCGGGCCGTTCCGCTCCTACGGCCAAGTGCTCATCGTCGACCACGGCCAGGCCTTCTACACGATCTACGGCCAGCTGGGCGAAGTCCGCGCCAAGAAGGGCGACGACGTCGTGCCGGAGCAGGTTATCGCCTTGGCCGGCGAGCCGGAGTCCCGCGCCAACGCCCCCGGAGGGGTCGTCTATTTCGAGGTCCGCCAGAGCGGCGAGGCCCTCGACCCCCTCCGCTGGCTCAAGGAAAAGCAGTAGCCAATCCCTTAACAAATTAGGACTGGCGCTCCGGCTCATGGGGTCCTATACTCACACCCGTATGCCTCGCCCGGCCAAGGAATCCATGAAAAAACTCGCCCTTTCCGCCGCCCTCGCGTTCGCGGGGATCCAAATTTTGCCTGCCGCGGTCGCGGCGGCCGACCGCACCTACGAGCAGCTCAAGATCATCGTCGACATCCTCGACTACATCAAGGAAAACTACGTCGACGAGATCGAGACGCAGAAGCTGATCTACGGGGCCGCCTCCGGCATGGTGAAGACGCTCGACCCGTTCTCCCAGTTCATGGAGCCGGAGGTCCACAAGGACATCAAGACGGAGACCGAGGGCCAGTTCGGCGGCCTCGGCATCCGCATCGCGATGGACAAGGACGGCTGGCTGTCGGTGATCACGCCTCTACCCGGCACCCCCGCCTTCCGGCTCGGCGTCCTGCCCAACGACCGCATCATCAAGATCGAGGGCGAGAGCACCAAGGACATGTCGCTCACCGACGCGGTCAAGAAGCTCCGCGGCACGCCGGGCACGAAGGTCGCGATCACCGTCGCCCGCGAGCCGGAGGGGGACTCCAAGAACGCCGCGTGGACCACCCACGAGTTCACGATCGTGCGCGAGATCATCAAGATCGAGAGCGTCCGCTCGCGGATGCTCGGCGACAAGATCGGCTACACCCGCATCACCGAGTTTAGCGCGCACACGCCCGAGGACCTCAAGAAGGCCCTCAACGATCTCAGAAAGGACGGCATGAACTCGCTCGTGCTCGACTTGCGCAACAACCCGGGCGGCCTGCTCTCCGCGGCGGTCGAGGTCTCCTCCACCTTCATCGGCGAAGGCACGCTCATCGTCTACACGCAGGGCCGCCGGTCGGACAGCCGGCAGGACTTCCGCGCGGACTCCAAGGCGCCCTACGGCGCGATCCCGATGGTGCTGCTCACCAATCGCGGCTCGGCGTCGGGCTCGGAGATCGTCGCCGGCGCGCTCCAGGACCACCGCCGCGCCGTCGTGATCGGCGACCGGACGTTCGGCAAGTTCAGCGTGCAGTCGGTCATCCCGCTGGCCGACGGCTCGGGCCTGCGGCTCACCGTGGCGCGCTACTATACGCCGCTCGGCCGTTCGATCGCGCGCGACGAGAAGAAGGACACGGGCGGCATCTCGCCCGACATCCAGGTGCTCGTCCCGCGGGAGACCGAGATCAAGTTGATGGGCCAGACGGACGAGATTTACACGCCGGGAGGTAAACCGAAGTCGGCGACGAAGCCCGAGGACCAGGTCAAAGACGAGGTCCTCGAACGCGCGATGGAGATCCTGAAGGCGCGCGAGGTCCTCGCCAACCTGAAGGTCCACGAAGGCTAGGAGCTCTCAGAATCAGAATCCTCGGCATCGAGACGTCCTGCGACGAGACCGCGGCCGCCGTCATCGACGACGGCCGCGTCCTGTCGAACGTCGTCTCTTCCCAGGTCGAACTGCACGGCAAGTATCTGGGCGTCGTCCCCGAACTCGCCAGCCGCGCGCATCAGCAGAAGATCGCCTCCGTCGTCGAAGACGCGGTCTCGGCCGCGATCCCCGGCGCGACGCTCCGGGACCTTCCCGGACTCGTGGACGCGATCGCCTACACGCAGGGCCCGGGCCTCGCGGGCGCGCTGCTCGTGGGCAAGGTCGCCGCGCAGTCGGTCGCGTGGGCGCACGGCCTGCCGCTCATCCCGGTCAACCATCTCGAGGGGCACGCGTTCGCGATCGAGTTCGTGAGGCAGCCGCCTTTCCCGTTCTTGTGTCTCATCGTGTCCGGCGGCCACACCGACCTCGTGCTGGTGAAGGGCCCCGGCTCCTATAAGGTTCTCGGCCGCACGCGCGACGACGCCGCCGGCGAGGTCTTCGACAAGGTCGCGAAGCTCCTGAAGCTCGGCTATCCGGGCGGCCCCGTGGTCGACCGGCTCGCCCGGGCCGGGAACCCGAAGGCGGTATCGTTTCCGCGCCCGCTCCTGCCCGGCACCTGGGACTTCTCGTTTTCCGGACTCAAGACCTCGGTGCTCTATCACGTCCAGCGGTCCGGTCCGGGCAAGGTCGAGGATCTGTGCGCTTCGTTTCAAGAGGCGGTGGTCGACACGCTCGTGGAGAAGTCCCTTCTCGCCGCGGCCACGACCAAGGCGAAGGCGATCGTGGTGGGCGGCGGCGTCGCCGCGAACAGCCGCCTGCGCTCCGCCTTCGCCGAGCGCAGCCGGGAGCTCGTGCTCTTCCCGCCGCTCAACCTCTGCACCGACAACGGCGCGATGATCGCCCGCGTCGGCTGGCACCGGCTGAAGCGGCGCCGCGTGCCCCGCCGCGGGGCGATCGATCCTTCCCTGTCCTTCTCGAACTGGAGGGCGCGTTG
>JACRDR010000136.1 GCA_016212845.1 Elusimicrobiota bacterium | reverse complement strand
CGCCGGATTTCGTCCGTCAGCCGGCGGAGGCGCCGCGAGAGCCGGGCGCCCAAGTAGCCGGAGGCCAAGACCAGGAGCGCGCACAGGCCGAGCCCCGTCGCCCAGCCGCGCCGCGCCACGCGTCCGAGATCGTCGTTGATGCCCCGGACCCAAAGACCGATCCGCAGCTTCCCCAAGAGCTTCCCGCCGCCGGAGATCGTCTCCTCGAGCTCGACGACGTCGTCGGAACCGCGGCCGCCTTCGGGGTCTTGGGTCGTCCCGCGCTGTCTCTCGGGGTGGGTCAGCTGGACGATCGGCTTGCCCTCGGGATCCTCGACGTCGATGGAGACGAACCGCTGGAGAGAGACGAGAGGCTGGAGGTCCTCGTAGAGCCCGCGCGTCTGGCCCTTCGCCAGCCGCGACCGGCAAAGGGAGGCGGTCTGCTCCAGCGCGACCTCCGCTCCGGCGCGGGCGCGCTCGCGGATCGCGTGCCGGGCCGCCCGCGTCTGCACGATCACGAGAGAGGCGACGAGCGCCGCGCCCACCGCGAGGTTCGCGAGAGCGAAGCGCCAGCCGATGCCGAACGCCGGTTGTTTTCGAGCCATTAGAACACGGTGTAGATGAACGGCGCCACCGGCGACTGGCTCACCGCGGCGAGCAGGAGCCAGCCGAGTCCGATCAGCGCGAGCAGGAGGGGGATCAGCCACCACCGTCCGCGCGTCGCGAGCCCGCGGAGCAGGTCCGCCAAGGAACCGGCGCGGCCGCGGATCGCGTTGATCAGGCCCACGCCGCATTCAAACATTTTCCGACGGCGTTGACGACGGGCGGGGGGAAGGGCTATTCTCACGGGGATGAAAACCTTCGTCGTCGTGCTGCTCGCGACCCTCTGCGCCGCGTCCGGGGAGGCGCTCCTCTCCGTCGGCATGAAGCAGTTCGGCGACGTCTCGGCGCACGGCGGCGCGGCGCCCTGGCGCATGCTGGGCATGTTCGCCAATCCCAAGGTGGTGCTCGGCGTGTGCCTGATGGTGGGCTTTTTCTCGCTTTATTCCGCGGCGCTGTCCTGGGCGGACCTGAGCTTCGTTCAGCCCCTGACCGCGATGACCTTCGTATTCGGGGCCCTCATCGCCCGCTACATGATCGGCGAGCAGGTCTCGGCCTGGCGCTGGGCCGGCATCGCCCTCATCTGCGCGGGTGTGTTCGTCCTCTCGCGCGATCCCAGCCAGCTGACGGTGACCCCGTGACGGAGCACGCGGAACTCGGGGGCGTCCGCGTCCGCTGGCGCACCTACGGCTCCGGCTCCCCGGTATTCCTTCTGCACGGCATGGGCGCCTCCTTGTATTCCTTTCGAGGGCAGGTGGAGGAGTTCTCGAAGCGCCATACGGTCCACTGCTTCGACTGGCCCGGTTACGGCCCCTCGGACCAGCCCGCCGATTTCGACTACTCGCCGGAAGGCTACAGCCGCTTCCTCGTCGGCCACATGGACCGGCTCGGGATCAAGAAGGCCCATCTCGTCGGCAACTCGATGGGAGGCCTCGTCTCGATCTGGACCGCGATGCACCGGCCCGACCGCGTGGACAAGGTCGTCTTAATCGACGCGCCGGTGTATCCCGCCGACAAGCCCGCCATTCTCTGGCCGCTGCGCTGGCCGGTGTTCGGCGCGCTCTACGCGAGCGTCATCGGGCCGTGGGCGGTCCCGACGGTCGCCCGGAGCGTGTTCGTCGACAAGAGCGTCGTCGACGACCGCATGATTTCGGAGTACTCGGAGACGTTCCGGCGCCCCGGGGGCCTCCGCGCGGTGCGCACCTTCCTGCAGCGGGCCGTCCCTCCCGACCCCGCGGCCTACACCGACCGCTACTCGTCGATGACGCACCCTACGCTGGTCCTGCGCGGCGAGCACGACGCGGTCGTGCGGCAGGAAAGCGTCGACCGCTTCGCGAAAGTCCATCCGAAAGCGAAGCTCGTCGTGCTCCCCGGCCTGGGCCACGCCCCGCACGAAGAGCGGCCCGAGACGGTCAACCCTCTGATCCTGGACTTCCTCGCCGCTTGACCGCGTAGGCGACGGAGTCAATTTGGGGACTGTCCCCAAATTGACTCCGTGGTCCGCCTATTGACGGTGGGGGGCGTTTCCTCTATACTCAGCGTCCGCAGGGGTCGTGACGCCGGGCGCCCTGCCCGGAGAAGACCATGCTGAACCCTGTGACCCTGCTGCCCTTGTGCGCCTCGCTGTCTTGGGCCGGCGCCGACATGTTCCCGCCGGTCGAGCGGATCCTCTCCGGCATCCATCCGCCGCGCCCCGGCGTCGTCGCCGTCGAGAAAGACCTCCGCGACAGCCTCGCGCCCGCCCGCTCCATGCTCTGGCTTCAGGCCGAGCTCCGCTCCTCCGACTGGGAGCGGCGCCGGCAGGTCGTGAGCGACCAGGCTTTCCCGATGAACAAGGCGGCGGTGCCCTACGTCGGCGCCGTCCTGCTCAATCTCAACGAAGACCCCCGCGTGCGCGTCGCCGCGGCGATGACGCTCGGGCGCATCGGCGACCGCGCGGGCGGCCGCTTCCTGAAGGAGGCGCTCGACGATCCGGAGGTCGACGTCCGCTTTGCGGTCGCTCTGGCTCTCGGCTCGGGCTACGAGGGCGTCGTCACGCCGCTCAGCGAGACGCTCGCGAAGGACCCCTCGTGGTGGGTGCGCTACGCGGCCGCGGTCTCGCTCGGAAACCTCGGCAAGCCGTTCGCGGTGGGGGCGCTCGCCTCGGCCGCGGTCGCGGACTCGTCGTGGCAGGTGCGGCTGCAGGCCGCCCGCTCCCTCGGCACGATCCATTCCCCGAGATCCGCGCAGGCGCTGTCGGCGGTGCTGCGCGACGCCGATCCGGGCGTGCGGGCCGCGGCGGCGATGGCGCTGGGCGAGACCGGCGGCGAGGCCGCCATCGACCGGCTGAAGGACGCGCTGGAGGACGAGATCGACCCGTTCCAGCGGTCGCTGCTCGTCGCCTCGCTTAAGAAAGCCCTCGAGAACTAGGCCTTAACGTTGTTTAAGAACTTCGCGCTCTCTTCGGGGATCGCGGGGTTGATGTACATTCCGCTGCCCAGCTCGAAGCCCGCCATCTTGGAGAGCCGCACGACCAGGCTCAGGTACCAGTGGAAGCACTCGGGCGTGCCGCGATCCAAGGGCGTGGACTGGATGACGTAGTTGTAGTCCGGGTTGTCGAGCCCCGCGTTCAGCTTCTTGAGCAGCCCTTGGAGCGTCGCGGCGAAGTCGTCCACTTCTTCCGCGGTCATGTCCCCGAAGCTCGCCATGTGGCGCTTGGGCAGCAGCCAGATGTGGAAGGGGGAAAGGGCGGCGTAGAGCACGAAGGCGACGAAGTGGTCGGTCTCGGCCACGATGCGCTCGCCTTGCT
The DNA here is from genome assembly GCA_016212845.1 of Elusimicrobiota bacterium. Taxonomy (GTDB): domain Bacteria; phylum Elusimicrobiota; class Elusimicrobia; order UBA1565; family JACRDR01; genus JACRDR01. The sequence continues at coordinate 5,201 of JACRDR010000136.1, read as the reverse complement.
TGCGCTCCTCGGCGGTCATCCGGCAGAACACGCAGGCGCCGTTCTGCTCGTGGTACTTCTGCGCCTCGTCCATGCGGTGCCGGACGTGGGAGGGGACCACGCAGGAGCCGATGAGCTGGGAGTGCGGGTGCTCGAGCGAGGTGCCCGCCGACTCGCCGTGGTTCTTAAACAGCATCGTGAGGGCGACCTTGTTGTTCTGCAGGCTCGCCTTGAAGCGCTCCTGGTAGACGGACACCACGTCGCGGAACTGCTTCGGCTCCATGATCGCCGGGTGCTCGTCGTGCCGCGGGGTCTCGATGACGACCTCGTGGATGCCCTCGCCGGGGAGGCTGCGATAGAGGCTCTGCTTCGCGCGGTGCGGCCCCGGGTTGGGGACGAGCGCCGGGTAGCGGTTCGGCACCGAGCGCGCGCGCCAGCTGTTCCCCGCGCCGAGAGTGAAGGTGGCCGGGTCGGTCATCTTCTCGTTGCCCGGGCAGAACGGGCAGTCGTCCTTCTTTTTGGGTGTCGCGGGGCGCGCGGACTTCGCCTTCCGGAACTCGTCCGGCTTGAGCGCGCGTTCGTGGGCGATGATGACCCACTCTTTAGTGGCCAGGTTCTGTCGCAGTTCGGGCATGGGGCGGATTCTAGCTAATCTTCTTCCTCCGCGTCCCGGTCCGCGCGCTTGCGGGCGGATTTTTCCAGGACCCGCTTGCGCAGGCGGATGGACTTGGGGGTGACCTCGACGAGCTCGTCCCGCTCGATGTACTCGAGCGCCTGCTCGAGGCTGAAGATGCGGGCGGGAGCGAGCTGGATGGCGTCGTCGGTCGCCTTGCTGCGCATGTTTGTGAGCTGCTTGGCCTTGCAGGGATTGACCACGAGGTCGTTGGTGCGCGAGTTCTGCCCCACGATCATCCCTTCGTAGACGTGCACGCCCGGGTCGATGAAGAACACGGCCCGCTCCTGGAGCGCGTTGAGCGCGTAGCCGGTGCTGAGGCCCTGCTCCATCGCGATGAGCACGCCGTTCGGGCGGCGCGGCGGGTCGCCCGCGCGGGGCTCGTAGCCGTGGAAGCTGTGGTGCATGAGTCCGGTGCCTTTCGTGTTCGTCATGAGCTCGCTCTTAAAGCCCATGAGGGAGCGCGCCGGGATGATGTACTCGAGGCGCATGCGGCCGCTGCCCTCGGTCTCCATCTTGATCATGCGCGAGCCGCGCCGGCCGAGGGACTCGAGCACCGCGCCTTGGTAGGCCGCGTCGATGTCGACGACGAGGTGCTCGGTCGGCTCGTGCTTGGCGCCGTCGACGATCTTGTCGATGACCTCGGGGCGCGCGACCGCGAGCTCGTAGCCTTCGCGGCGCATCGTCTCGATGAGGATGGCGAGGTGGAGCTCGCCGCGTCCCGCGACGCGGAAGTTGCCTTCGCCGGGCAGCTCCTCGATCTTGAGCCCGACGTTGATCGCCTTTTCCTTCAGCAGGCGCTCGCGGATGTGGCGGCTCGTGACGAACTTGCCTTCCTTGCCGGCGAACGGGCTGTTGTTGACCGAGATCTCCATCGACATCGTCGGCTCGTCGATGACCAGCGGCGGCAGGTACGCGGGCCGCTCGGGGTCCGCGAGGGTGTCGCCGACGTCGGCGTCCTCGACCCCGGCGATGGCGACGATGTCGCCGGCCTGCACGTCCACGACTTCCCGGCGCTCGAGTCCGAAGTGCCGGAGGATCTGCGTGACCTTGTAGTTCTTGCCCTTCTCGTTCTCGCCCTTGATGAGCGCGACCTGCGCGTGGCGGGAGATCTTTCCGTTGTAAACCCGGCCGATCGCGATCTTGCCGAGGTAGTTCGAGCGGTCGAGCATCGTGACCTGCATCTGGAACGGCTTATCGGCGTCGGCGATCGGGGCCGGGACGTGGCTCATGATCGTCTCGAAGAGCGGGCTCAGGTCCTTGCCGGGCGTGTTCATGTCGAGGCTGGCCCAGCCCTGCTTGCCCGCGGCGTAGACGATCGGGAAGTCGAGCTGCGGGTCGGTGGCGCCGAGGTCGATGAACAAGGAGAAGACGGCGTCGAGCGCGGCCGAGGGCTTGGCGTTCGGGCGGTCCATCTTGTTGATGACCACGATGGGCGCGAGGCCCAGGGCCAGCGACTTGCGGAGCACGAAGCGCGTCTGCGGCATCGGGCCGTCCTGAGCGTCGACGAGGAGCAGGCAGCCGTCGACCATGCGGAGGATGCGCTCGACCTCGCTGCCGAAGTCGGCGTGGCCGGGCGTGTCGACGATGTTGATCGTCGCGTCCTTATAGGGGACCGAGGTGCACTTCGCGAGAATGGTGATGCCTCGCTCGCGCTCGAGGTCGTTCGAGTCGAGGACCTGCTCCTGGGCTTCGTCCTGCTTCACCTGGAACGTGCCGGTGTGGCGGAGCAGACCGTCGACCAAGGTCGTCTTGCCGTGGTCGACGTGGGCGATAATGGCGATGTTTCTGACGTCGTCGCGTCTCATGGTTGTCCTTGTGCTAGTTTCGTTTGCTCGAAAGCGTGCGGTCCACCGCCCAGCGCCAGCGCTGGTACGCGCGGTCCCGCTCCGAGGGGTTCGACTGCGGCTCGAATACTCTGTCCAGCTTGCGGCGCGAGGCGAAAGCGTTCCGGTCGGGCCAGAGCCTGCAGGCGACGCCGGCGAGGCCGGCCGCGCCGAGGGCCGTCGTCTCGCGGACGGCCGGGCGTTCGACGGCGATGCCCAGCAGATCGGATTGGATTTGAAGGAGGAGGTCGTTGGCGCACGCCCCGCCGTCGACCTGCAGCTTGCGCAGCGGGCGGCCCGTGGCCCGCTCCATCTCGCGCACGACGTCGACGGTCTGGAACGCCATCGCCTCGAGCGCCGCGCGGGCCAGGTGTCCGCGCTGGGTGCCGCGGGTCAGGCCGAAGAAAGCGCCGCGGGCGTCCGCGTCCCAGTACGGCGCGCCGAGTCCGGTGAGGGCGGGAACGAAGACGACCCCGGCGGAATCGGGCACGGTCTTCGCGACGCTCTCCACTTCCGCCGCGGACTTCACGAGGCCGAGGCCGTCGCGGAGCCACTGCACCGCCGCGCCGCCGACGAACACGCTGCCTTCGATCGCGTACTCCACCACGCCGCCCGACGACCACGCGATGGTCGAGAGCAGCTTCTCGCTGAACGCGGGCTTCGTCCCGGTGTGGCCCATCAAGAACAGGCCCGTGCCGTACGTGTTTTTGGCCACGTCGGGCGTAAAGCCCCCTTGGCCGAAGAGCGACGCCTGCTGGTCGCCGGCGACGGCGACGATCGGGATCTCGACGCCGAGAAGGTCGGGCGCGGTAACGCCGAAGTCGGAGAGCGTCGGCTTGATCTCGGGGAGCATCTCGCGCGCGACGCCGAAGAGCGAGCAGAGCTCGTCGTCCCACGCGGCCTTCTCGATGTTGCACAGCAGCGTCCGCGACGCGTTCGAGGAATCGGTGGCGAAGACTTGGCCGCCCGTGAGCTTCCAGAGGATCCACGCGTCGATCGTGCCGGCGACGGCGGCTCCGGCCTGAAGGACGGGGCCGACGTCGGGGCTGTGGTCGAGGATCCAGCGGATCTTCGTGGCGGAGAAATAGGGGTCGAGGAAGAGTCCGGTGCGGCGGCGCACCGTCGCCTCGGCGCCGCGGCTCCGGAGCGCGACGCAGGCGTCGGCGGTGCGGCGGTCCTGCCAGACGATCGCGTTGTAGACCGGCTTCGACGTGCGGCGGTTCCAAACCACGACCGTCTCGCGCTGGTTCGTGATCCCGATCGCGGCGACCCGGCCCTTGCCCGCGGCCTTGAGGGCGTCCTGGAGGCACGCGAGCGCGGTGCTCCAGATGCGCTCCGGGTCGTGCTCCACCCAGCCCGGCTCCGGGAAGAGCTGGGGGAATTCGCGATAGCTTTGGGCGACGACGCGGAGTTCGGAGTCGAAGACGACGGCGCGGTTTCCGGTGGTTCCGAGGTCGAGGGCGAGAACGCAGTCTTTCATCGAAAAATGGTGGAAAGATCGATTATATCAAAGGCGGAGGCCGGGGCCTACCCGGCTTACTTGGCCTGCTTGCCGCGGCGGCCGGCGTCGCCGGGCGCCTCGAACTTGGAGAAGAGACCGACGGGAAGGATCGTGAAGCTTTCGGGAGCGCCGTCGTTCTTGATGACGACGTAGCGGAGCGTGATGTCGACCACCGTCCCTTCGTGGTCGTCGCCCACCTTGATCCGGTCGCCGATCGTGAACGGCTGGGCGCCCAGCAAGGTGAAGGAGGCGATCGTGCTCTGGATGATCTCGGTGGCGGCGATCGTGACGATGATGCCGGTGACGCCGGCGCTGGCGGCCAAGGCCTCCCAGCTCGCGCCGAGGATGCGAAGCGCGGTCGCGAGGCCGAGGAGGAAGACGCCGGCGGAGGCGGCCATGCGTCCGATCATCTGTTCGTTGGCGCCCCACTGGCGCGCCTTCGCGATGCGGTCGATCACCTTCGGGGCGTATCTAGCGAGGAAGAACGTTCCGACGCCCACGCCGATCGCATAAAGCCAGGGGATCGTCTTCAAAAGCCACGGGTGCACGAACGCGGCGCCGGGAAACACGACGCCGAGGCCGAGGGCCGCGTAGCCCGCCATGCGGAACCAGTTCTTATTCCGGGGTATCGACGGGGGCTTCAGATCGGGACGGCGCAGCTCGAGAAAAGACTTGCCCGTGACGTAAGGCCGGTAGATCGTGATCGGCATCTCGCTCAGCACGCTGTAGGCCAGGTGCGTGTGGGTGGCGCCGTCGTCCTTCGTGAGGATGACTTCGCGCAGGTTCATCGAGAGGACCTTGTACTCGGTCTTGCCGAGCTTGATCTTGTCGCCGATGTCGAACGGGTGGCTGAGGAGGAGCGCGCCTCCTTGGATCAGGTTGCCGAGGAAGCCCTTGAGGGCCAAGGACATCGCGAGCGTCGTGATGCCGAAGGATTTCGCGACGGTGATCGGCTCGACGCCGGCGAACTGAGAGGAGATGATGGCGGCCGCGATCCAGGACGCCCAGCCCGCGGCGTGCCGCGCGAGCAATCGCGTGCCGGCGTCCCAGCCGGCCTTGTCGGCGATCTTGTCGACCACCCGGCGGGCGAGCCGCGCGAGCGGCTTGCCGAGGAGGATCACTCCGGCGGCGATGATGTAGGGGATCGCCGCGTGCACGGTCGGATTCGCGAGAGTGTTCGTGATCGTCTGGATCACGGTGTGCGCCATGTCGGTGAAGCCGT
>JACRDR010000138.1 GCA_016212845.1 Elusimicrobiota bacterium | reverse complement strand
CCGCCGCGAGATCTTGTCCACGTAGCGGTACCGGTAGCGGCGCGCGCAGCTCTTATAGACGTCCAGCTTGGACGGGGAGAACTTCGAAGAACGGTCTTCTTCCATTGAACGTCCGCGAGCGCTAGAGGATCTCCAGCAGGGCGAAGTGCAGGTACTCGGTCTCCGGCATGGCGAGCAGGACCGGATGGTCGGCCGACTGGCCGCGCAGGGCGATCATGCGGATCGAGCGTTGGGCACGGGACTGCGCGTCGCGCAGCATCTTCACGAACTCCTCGCGCGAGACGTGGTGCGAGCAGGTGGCCGTCGCGAGCAGGCCGCCGCGCGGCAGGGCCTTCATCGCCTGGGCGTTGAGCTTGGCGTACAGGCGCAGGGCCTTGGGCAGGTGCTTCTTGGCCGGGACCAGCGAGGGCGGATCCAAGACGATGAAGTCCGGCCGGAACGGCTGCTGGTAGCCGGCGAACGACTCCAGCGCGGCCTCCGCGTCGCCCTCGTCGAAGCTGACCGTGCCCTCGACGCCGTTGAGCTTCGCGTTCTCCTTGGCCAACGTCAGGGCCGGGCCCGAGCTGTCGAGCGCGAACACGCTCTTGGCTCCCGCCTTCGCCGCGTTGATCGCGAAGCCGCCGGTGTAGCAGTACAGGTCCAGCACCGAGCGCCCCGCGAAGTACGGGCGCAGGAACGCGCGGTTGTCGCGCTGGTCGAAATAGTGGCCGGTCTTCTGGCCCTCGCCGAGCGCCGCGCTGAAGCGCAGCCCGCCCTCCATGATCGGCACGTTCTCGGGCACCGCGCCGGACAACGTGCGGCATTCGAGAGGCAGGCCTTCCAGCGCGCGCGTGCGGTGGTCGTTCTTGAGGTAGATGCCCTTCGGATGAAGCAGTTCGTCGAGCGCCTTCTGGATCATGTCCAGGCGCCGCTCGATGCCCGCCGACAGGACCTGCAGGACCAAAATCGAGCCGTAACGGTCCACGACCAGCCCCGGCAGCCCGTCGGACTCGCCGAAGCACAGCCGGTAGGCGTTCTCCCCGGGACAGACCTTCTCGCGGTACGCGATCGCGTCCGCCAGCCGCTTGCGGAAGAACTCCACGTCGATGACGTCCTTCGGGCTGCGCGTGAGCATGCGCCCGGCGATCAGGCTGTTCGGGTGGTAGAACGCCAGGCCCAGCTCGTGGCCGGTCGAGGTCACGATGATCGCCAGGTCGCCGGGCTTCGGCGCGGGATCGGCGACCACCTGCTTGATCTCGTTGGAGAACACCCAGTTGTGGCCGGCGAGCAGGCGCTTCTCCTGCGCGGGATTGAGAATGACGCGGGCGAGGGTCTGCGCGTCGGCGGCGGTGTCGGGCATGGCGGGTCTCCTGGCGGGTGCGGCGTCGGACGCGTACATTCTAGCGGTTTTTGAGCGGAGCCGCCCATGCCGCTTAGCCGAGCTTGAGCAGGAACTCCTCGACCGGCGCGCCGTTGTGATCCGGGAAGCGGTCCTCTCCGGCGATCGTAAAGCCGCATGCTTGAACGACCCGGAGCGAGCCGACGTTGCTCTTGGCGACGCGGGCGTGCAGAGGGCGCTCTTGGACGCGGTCTAAAAACAACGCGAGAGCCTTCGTGGCGACCCCGCGGCCCCAGAACTCTTTTCCGAGCCAGTAACACACCTCGCGCAGGCCGAGACGCGAGAAGCACGCGACGTAGCCGGCGGGACGTCCGTCGGCAAGGATGGTCAGGCGCGTGACGGATGGGTCGGCCGCGGTCTTGGCCCAGTGGGCCGCGAAGGCGGCGCGGTCCCGGGACGGGAACGCCGCCATGCGGCGCGCCTCCGGCTCCAGCTGGTGCCGGAAAAACGACTCGACGTCCGCCTCGACGGGCTCCCGCAGGCTCACGCCGCTCGCCATGGCGCCGCGGCTAGAGACAGCCGCCGCGCTTCAGTATTTCGCGCGAGGCCGCGCCGTAAGGCTCCAGAGAGAAGCAGGCGTCCAGCTCCTTGGCCGACAGGCGCTTGGTGACCTCCGCGTCGGCGCCCAAGGTCTGGCGCAGGGAGCCGGCCCCCTTCCAGGTCTTCATCGCGTTGCGCTGGACCAGGTCGTAGGCCTCCAACCGTCCCAGGCCGGCGTCGATCAGGCGCAGGAGGACCTTCTGCGAGAACACGAGGCCGTGGGAGCTCTCCAGGTTCTTCTTCATGCGCTCCGGGTACACCTGCAGGCCGTCCAGCACCTTGGCCAGGCGGTCGAGCATGAAGTCCAGCGCGATGTGCGCGTCGGGCAGGACGATCCGCTCGTTTGACGAATGCGAGATGTCGCGCTCGTGCCACAGAAGGCAGTTCTCGGTCACCGTCGCCTCGTAGCCGCGGATGAGGCGCGCCAGGCCGCACAGGTTCTCGCACAGCACGGGGTTGCGCTTGTGGGGCATGGCCGAGGAGCCCTTCTGACCCTCGGAGAACGGCTCCTCGAGCTCCAGGATCTCGGTCTTCTGGAGGTGGCGGATCTCCAGCGCGACGCGCTCGATCGCGCAGGCCGACAGCACCAGCGCGTGGAAATAATCGGCGTGCCGGTCGCGCGGGATGACCTGGGTGGAGACCGGCTCGGGCCGCAGGCCCAGCGCGTCCAGCACCTCGGCCTCCACTTCCGTGGACAGCTGGGTGAAGGCTCCGACGGCCCCGGAAATCTGCCCGTAGGAGATCGTGTCCCGCGCGGCGCGCAGGCGCTTGAGGCAGCGCAGGGCCTCGGCGTGCCAGCCGGCGACCTTGATGCCGAAGGTGATGGGCTCGGCGTGGACGCCGTGCGTGCGGCCGACCATCCAGGTCCGCTCGTGCTTGCGCGCCAGCGCCTTCAGACGCCGCGCGACGGCCTCCCAACCCTCGATCAGCAGGCCGGCCGAGTCGCGCAGCTGCAGCGCCAGCGCCGTGTCCAGCACGTCGGAGGAGGTGATCCCGAAGTGCAGGTAGCGGTCCACCTTGGGCGCGGACTGCTTCAGCTCGCCGGCGACGGCGGAGATCATGCCGATGATCTCGTGCCCGGCCGCGCCCTCCTTCGTCCGGGAGGCCTCCAGCAGGGACTTCTCCATCAGCCGCTTCAAGGTCTTGAGCTCGGCGGCCGGGATGCCCTTCTTCGGGGCGAGCGCCTTGAGCAGTTCCTCCTCGACGCGCAGCATGGCCGTCAGGCGGTGCTCGTCGGACCATATCCGGCCCATCTCGGGACGCGTGTAGCGTTCGATCATGTCACTCCCCGTCCGAGCCGGCTTCCAGCTCGCGGCGCGTCGTCGACAACGGCACGCCGGCCGAACACTGCGGGCAGGAGTCCGGCGGGGCCGCCT
>JACRDR010000135.1 GCA_016212845.1 Elusimicrobiota bacterium | reverse complement strand
CGGGTCCGAAGATCGAGATCCCGATCCCGTGGTACGGCGGCGGCATGTCCTACGGCTCCGTCGGGCTCAACGTGATGCTCGCGCGCGCCCGCGCGGCGGCGAAGTGGGGCACCTTCACCAGCACGGGCGAGGGCGGCTACCCGCGCGAACTCTTCGAGCATAAGAAAAGCCTCATCACGCAGGTCGCCACCGGGCTCTTCGGCGTCAGCGAGGAGACGATCCAGGCCGCGCCCATCGTGGAAATCAAGTACGCGCAGGGCGCCAAGCCCGGGCTCGGCGGCCACCTCTTGGCCGACAAGAACACCAAGGTCGTGGCCGCGATGCGCGAGACGGTAGAGGGGATCTCCCTGTTCTCCCCGTTTCCGTTTCACTCGGTCTACTCGGTCGAGGACCACCGCAAGCACGTCGACTGGATCCGCGCGACGAACCCGAACGCCCTCGTGTCCGCGAAGGTCTCGACGCCCGCCGACGTCGACATGGTCGCCGTCGGCTGCTGGCACGGCGGCGTGAACATCATCCACTTAGACGGCTCCTACGGCGGCACCGGCGCGGCGCCCGACATCGCCAAGAAGAACATCGCGATGCCGCTCGAGTACGCGATCCCGAAGGTCCACCGCTTCCTGCAGGGCGAAGGCGTCCGCGACACGGTGACCGTGATGGCCTCCGGCGGCGTCCGGGGCGCGTGGGACATCGCGAAGGCGATCGCCCTCGGCGCCGACGGCGTGGTGCTCGGCACCGCCGAGCTCGTCGCGGTCAACTGCACCCGCTGCGGCAACTGCGAGGCGGGCCGGGGCTGCCAGCACGGCATCGCCTCGACCGACCCGGCGCTCAACGCGCTGTGGAACGCCGACTGGGGCGCGCAGCGCGTCTCGAACCTCTACCACGCGCTCCGGCTCGAGCTCGCCGAGATCCTCTGGCGGCTCGGCCTCGACTCGATCAAGGCATTGCGGGGACGCTACGATCTCCTATACCATCTCGACCAGGTGAAGCCATGATGCGCGTGCTCTTACTGGCTCTCATAACCCTCACCCTTGCCCTCTCCCGCGGAGCGGGAGAGGGTAATGAGGATGACGTCGGGCCCGCCGACGCCGGCCTGCCGAAGAAGGCGCCGGCGGACCATGCCGCGCCGGCCGATCCCATGGCTCTGCCCGGCATGGCGCCGATGAAGCGCCAGCTCGCCGCCAAGCGCCGGACCGCCGCCGGCATCTACCCCGTCTACGATCTGCCCCAAGGCTGGCTCCTCTTCGACCGCGACGGCAAGCCGAAGGCGATCGCCGCCGGCACCCCGTTCGTCGTCGTGGGCTCGAAAGGGACGGGACTGTTCACCGTGCAGGGCCACGCGATGGCCGACGCCGCGTGCGTGAAGGGCAAACCCGGCAAAGCGCCGGCCTACGTCCTCTCCGGGCGCGGCGGCGAGTCGATCGGCACCCCGATCATTGCCCTCAAGGCGCCGAAGGGCCACAAGCTCGACAACAAGAAGGCGAAGCTCTACCGGCTGGTCAACGAGGTCACCGACGAGACCTACACGCACTACGGCAAGGCGCTCAAGGAGTCGATCGTGGAAGACGTGAAGTCCGGCGCGTTCCTCTTCAAGCTCGACGACAGCCTGGGGGAGATGTACGCGCGGAACCCCGACCCGGAGAAGATCCAGCTCAAGATCGACTTCGGCTCGAAAGTCCGCATCGGCGGCGTGAAGCAGGCCTTCGTGCTGGTGGAGGGGGCGAACATCTCCCGCACCTTCCGGCGCTGCATCCGCCTCTTCGACGAAAGCTCCGCCGTCGGCGACTGCGCCGAGATGCCCAACGATCTCATGGTCGAGACCCAGCAGCTCGAGTTCGTCGCCTACGACCCCAGCGGCAAGGGCGCGCCCTTCATGCTCGGCTACTCCCCGCGCGAGCCCCTCTGGGGCCACGAGCGCTGGGGCTATCAGCTCTCGAAGCGCGGCCCCAAGCGCTTCATGTTCGACGCCCTCGACCCGAAGTGCCGTGAAAAGTTCTAACGACGAGCTCATCAATTCCCGCGCGGCGCTCCCGCGCCCGGACCCGGCGCTCCCCGCCGAGGCCGAGGGCGGCTGCGGCGTCGTCGGTTTGATCGCCAACCGGAAGGTCCCCGGCTCCGCCGTCGCGCGCGGCTGCGCCACGATGCGCAACCGGGGCAACGGCAAGGGCGGCGGCGTCGCGATCGGAGGCCTGGACGCGTCCGCGCTCGGCGTCGACTCGACCGTGCTGCGCAACTCGTACCTCCTCGCGGTAGCCTATCTCGAGCCGGAGGCCGCGCCCGCCGTCGAAGACGAGTTCATCCGCCCTCACTTCGACATCCAGGGGGAAGCGGTATTCGCGGAGCTCTCCGACCACCGGGAGCTCGGGCTCGAGGTCCGGCCTTCTCGAGTGAAGCGCTACTTCGTGCGCGTGAAGCCCGGCGTGCTCGACGCCTTTTGCCGGAAGACGATGGGGCGGCTCCCGGACGACCGGCTGGAGCGCGAGCGCTGGGAGGACGAGTTCCTTTGGCAGAACTCGTATCGCCTCAACCTCAAGCACTACGCCTCGCTCGGCAAGAAGGCGGCCTTCGTGCTCTCGCACGCCAAGGACCTCCTCATCCTCAAGCTCGTCGGCTACGCCGAGGACGCGATCTTATTTTGGAAGCTCGGGGCGTTCGGCGCGAAGCTCTGGATCGGGCACCAGCGCTATCCGACGAAGGGACGCATCTGGCACCCCGGCGGCGCGCATCCGTTCATCGGCATGCACGAGGCGCTGGTCCACAACGGCGACTTCGCCAACTACTCGCGCGTCGTGAAGTACCTCAAGCAGCGGCACGTCTCGCCGCTGTTTTTGACCGACACCGAGGTCTCGGTCCAGCTCTTCGACCTGTGGACGCGCGCCTACGGCTATCCGCTCGAGATGGCGATCGAGGCGATGGCGCCGACCACCGAGCGCGACTTCGAGAGGCTTTCGCCCGCGCGCAAAGAGGCCTATCGCGCGGTGCAGGCCGCGTCGATGAAGGCCTCGCCCGACGGCCCGTGGTTCTTCATCGTGGCGCGGTCGGCGCCGGCCCGGCACGGGCTGCAGCTCCTCGGCGTGACCGACACGTCGATGCTCCGCCCGCAGGTCTTCGCCCTGCAGGACCACGCCTGGCGCGTGAAGGGCCCCCAGGCGGAGCCGCCGCCCGCGATCGGGCTCATCGGCTCGGAGAAGCAGGCGATCGACCGCGTGCTCGAGGGCCTCGCCGCGGCGGGACTCCCGTTCTCGGCGCCGGCCGACAAGTACTGGAGCGCCCGCGGCGGCTCGTACTCCGACGGCGGCGCGTTCTCGTTCACGCTCACGTCGGGCGGAGCGCTGTCGGCGGCCGACAAGTTCGGCAACCCCGTCACCGCGCGCGGTCCGGACCCCAAGTTCGAGCTCGCGCGCGTCAAAGGCGCGGAGGCCAAGGCCCTGGCTTCGGCGGAAAGGACGATCGGCGCCGCCGAAGCGTCCTCGCTCGCCAAGCCCGCCTCCGCCGACGGCCTGCTCGAGATCGACGCGACCGCGTTTCCGGTCGACGGCGAGCGGAGCCTCGGGACCTTCGTGGCGCACGCCTCCCGCCTCGGCTGGAAGCGCTTTCGCCTGCTCAAGACGAGCGGGCACCGCTTCCTCGGCTGCGGACTGGGCAAGGACGCCGCGCCGGAGCTCGACGTCTACGGCTCTCCGGGCGACTACCTCGGCTCGGGGCTTTGCGGCGGGACGATCCGCGTCTTCAACAGCGCGCAGGACCAGGTCGGCCAGATCCTAAACGGCGGCCGGCTCGTCGTCTACGGCGACGTGGGGCAGACTTTTCTCTACGGCGCCAAGGGCGGGGAGTGCTTCGTGCTGGGCAACGCGGCGGGCCGCCCGCTCATCAACGCGGTCGGCAAGCCCCGCGTCGTCATCAACGGCACCTGCCTCGACTATCTCGCCGAGAGCTTCATGGCGGGCGACCCGCTCCACGGCGGCGGCTTCGCGATCGTCAACGGCGTGCGCTTCTCGGGCGACGGAAGGTTCGAGGAGCTGGAATCGCCGTACCCGGGCGGCAACCTCTTCTCGCTGGCGTCGGGCGGGGCGATCTATTTTCGCGACCCCGCGCGGCAAGTGGGCCCGGACCAGCTCAACGGCGGCCGGCTCGCGGACCTCGAGCCGGCGGACTGGAAGCTGATCGAGCCCTACCTGCTGGAAAACGAGCGGCTCTTCGGCCTCACCGTGAACGCGCTGCTGGGCGGGCTCACGCCCGAGCAGGCCTACGTGAAGATCGTGCCGACGCGGCTGAAGGCGCTCTCCGTCGCGCACGACTAGGGTCAGACCCTTCGTCAGCATTCGCCGTCAGCATTCGCCGTCAGCATTCGTCCCGTGACGTCGATCGTCCTCTTCGATCCGGCGGCCTCCGCCGGTCTAGGTGCGCCGGGTACGCGATGCCGCGCTTCGGGCGCGGCTCGCTCGACTCTCGGCCGCCGCCGAACGGTTGGCGGCGGCCTCCGAGACGCCCCGGCAAACCGAAATCGGCTCCGGTACGGACCTTTATAAGGGGCAGCTTTCTGTGCAGAAAGTTGCAAACACCTGACAAATGTCAGCCGGGCTCGGTGCAGACCATTTAACAGGGTCTGCCTTCCGTGCAGAGGGCGCGCGAACTTCCGGACCGATCGCGCCTAGGCTTCCAACCAGGCCGGAGCCGAGCTTGGTCCGTCGGGGCGTCCAAGGCGACCGCCGCACTCGTTCGCGGCGGTCGCCGCTACGAGCGCGCCGCGCCCGAAGCGCGGCGCGCGTCCCCGACGGACCAAGCTCGGCGGAGGCCGCCGCATCGAAGAGTGCCGCCGACGCTCGAGGTAAGCTAAAATAGCGGCGTGAAGCTCGTCGTCGTCGAGTCGCCCAGCAAGGCCAAGAAGATCCGCGAGATGCTGGGATCGGCCTACCGCGTGGCCGCGTCCATGGGCCACGTGCGCGACCTGCCGCCGAAAGGCGGGCTCGCGGTCGCGTTCAAGGACGGCAAGGTCGTCCCGACCTACGAGACGATCGACAAGTCGGTGCGCGCCGTCTCCGAGCTCCAGTCGCTCGCGAAGGAGGCGGAGCTCGTGCTGCTCGCCACCGACCCGGACCGGGAAGGCGAGGCGATCGCGTGGCACGTCAGCGAGCTGCTCGGCAAGCGGGCGTACAAGCGCGTCGAGTTCCACGCGGTGACCAAGGCCGAGGTGCAGAAGGCGGTCGCCAGCCCGCGCGACGTCGACATGCGGCTCGTGAACGCGCAGCAGGCCCGCCGCGTGCTCGATCGCGTCGTGGGCTGGGTCGTGAGCCCGACCTTGCGCCGCCTCGGCAAGGACGCGCGCTCCGCCGGGCGCGTGCAGTCGGTCGCCCTCCGCTTGGTCGCCGAGCGCGAGAAGGAGATCGGCAAGCACAAGACGGTCGAATACTTCATCCTCTCCGCCAAGCTCGAGAAGCCCGGCTCGCCGCCTCCGTTCTCCGCCAAGCTCGTCACGTGGAAGGGCGTGCCGCTGGCCCAGCGCCTGACCGACGCGGCCGTGGCCGAGAAGACCGTCGAGTGGTGCAAGAAGCAGGCGTGGAAGGTGCTCGCGTGCGACCGCCGCGACGCCCAGCGCCACGCGCCGCCCCCGTTCACGACCGCCACCGTCCAGCAGGCCGCCTCGGTCCGCCTCAAGCTCAACCCCGACCAGACGATGAAGCTCCTGCAGGAGCTCTTCGAGGACGGCAAGATCACCTATCACCGCACCGACTCGACCGCGCTCGCGCCCGAGGCGCTCGAGGCGGCCCGGAAGCTCATCGCCAAGGACTTCCCCAAGGACTACCTGCCCGCGTCTCCGATCATCCACGCCACGAAGGCCGCCAACGCGCAGGAAGCCCACGAGGCGATCCGCCCCACGCATCCCGAGTCGGGCGCCGACGCGGGCGGCGCCGGCGACCTCGGCAAGCTCTACAAACTGATCTGGCAGCGCTTCATCGCGTGCCAGATGGCGCCGGGCAAGGACCAGATCACCGTCATCGACGTCGGGTGCGCGCCCGACGCCTGGAAGACCGCGAAAGGCGAGCTCGTGCCCATGGGCGTGTTCCAGGCGAACGGCAAGGTCACGCTCTTCGACGGCTGGCGCAAGCTCACGGGCGAGGACGCCACCGACGAGTCCAAAGTGAAGAAGGACCCGAAGGAAGAAGGAGAGCCGGCGGAAGAGGAGGACGACTCCGCGGAGCTTCCGATGCTGCAGCCCGGCGATCCGGTCGAGGTGCGCGGTCTCTCGTCGTCGAAGCGCTCGACCAAGCCGCCGCCGCGCTACACGCAGGCCTCCCTCATCAAGAAGCTCGAGCGCGACGGCATCGGCCGCCCTTCCACCTACGCGGCGATCCTAAAGACCGTCCTCATCCGCGGCTACGTCGAGGAGAAGAAGCGCAAGCTCCATGCGACGCCGCTCGGCGTGTCCGTCACCGATTTCCTGGTCCGCCACTACTCGGGCAACTTCGTCGACATGAACTACACCGCGCGGCTCGAGGAGGAGCTCGACCGCATCGCCCGCGGCGAGGCCGACTGGGAGAAGGTCGTGACCGAGGCGAGTTTCGCGGTGCTCGGCCTCGCCAAGCGCGCCGGGCTCTGGGGCAACCCGCTCGAGCCGCCTCCGGCGAAGCCCGCATGACGCGCGTCTGCGTCTTCTGCGGCTCCAATCCCGGCCGGGACCCGCGCTACTACGAAGCGGCGGTCGAGCTCGGCCGCGCGATCGCGGGGCGCGGCTGGGGGCTCGTGTTCGGCGGCGGACGCGTGGGCCTCATGGGCGCGATCGCCGACGCGGCGCTCGAGGCCGGCGGCGAGGCGATCGGCGTCATCCCCGACGCGCTGATGAAGCGAGAGCTCGGCCACCGCGGCTTGACGAGGCTCGAGGTCGTCGGTTCCATGCACGAGCGGAAGGCCCGGATGGAGGCGCTCTCCGACGCGTTCATAGCCATGCCCGGCGGCTTCGGCACGCTCGACGAGTTTTGCGAGATCCTGACCTGGTCGCAGCTTGCGATCCACGCCAAGCCGTGCGGCATCCTCAACACCGGCGGCTACTTCGACCCGTTCCTCGCGTGGATCGACCGGGCGGTGGAGGCCGGCTTCGTGAAGCGGGAGGACTCCGGCCGCCTCTCGCGCGAGGCCGCGCCCGAAGCGCTCTTGGACGCCCTCGTCAGCCGCGGGCTTTCCGCCAGCCGGCCGCGGCCGCCGCGCCCAGGACCAGAAGGCCCAATCCGAGCCTGAAACCGAGGAAGGCGGAGCTCCCGTCCTCCAGGTTGAAATAGAGCCCGTCGGTGAGCCAATGCCCCAGCACGAGCCAGGGCAGCCCCGCCCCGAGCTCCAGAGCGAAGCAGTACGTCAGTCCGAACAGGAAGATCTTGGGCCAGCCGGTGAGCGGCTGGGCCTGCAGGTGGTAGGCGGCGAACAGGGCCGAGGACGCGAGCGCCGCGCGTCCCTTCCCCCACCGCGAGCGAAGGCCGATATAGAACAGCCCGCGGAAGCAGGCTTCCTCGAAGAGGGCCACCGGACCGGTGGCCAGCCAGCCGGTCGCGATCTCGCCGGCGGAAAAGGCGCCGCCGTGCTTCACCAGCGCGTTCGGCAGAACGAAGCCCGCGACGCCCGCCGCGAGGAACGGGATCGACTCGGCGCCGAGCGCCGGGGTCCAGCCCCAGGCGCGAAGGCCGCCGCGCCTGCCGGCGATCCACAGGCAGGCGCCGAGGGCGACCAGCCGCGGCACGCTCATGCCCAAATCGCGCAGCGACCAGAGATCGACGCTGAAGCTCGGTCCCGCCGGGGTTTCCACCGTCACCGGCATGAAGCGGTAGACGATCGCGCGCGCGAGCATGTAGACGACGACGACCGCGAAGGCGGCGTTGACCGCGCGGCGCTGGTTCTCTTCTACGGCGGGAGGAAGGAGCGGCTCAGCCACGCGCCCGGTCGGGCTGCGCGGAGGCGTTCTCGGCGAAGAGGCGCGAGCCGTAGTCGCGGAGGATCTTCTTCACGTAGTTCTGGGTCTCGCGAATCTTCACGAGGCTCTGGGCCGGGTTGATGCTCGCCAGCGACACGCCCTGCGAGCGCAGCCGGTTGAGGGCCTGCCACACCCGGCCGGGGCCGGCGTTGTAGGCGCCCGCCACCATGTTCATCATGAGCTTGGCCTTGTCCTCGATCGAGACGCGGGCCCGCTCGGCGTAGCCCACGAAGGTGTCGGCCTGGTCCTTGATGTAGAGCATGCCCAAGAGGATGTTCGTGCGCCAGTCGCGGTTGAGCATGCGCTGAATGGCGTCGGAGGACATCTTCGCCTGGTCGTAGACCGCCAGGCCGTATTCGCGGGCGATCCGCTTGTAGGCCGAGCCTTTCATGATGCCGCGGGCCGTCTCCGGCATCACCTGCATCACGCCCGCGGCGCCGGCCGAGGACGTGGCGTCGGTGGCGTAGCCCGACTCCGCGCCGGTCAACGAGCGGATGAAGGTCTCGGGATCGACGCCGACCGAGCTCAGGATCGACCAGGCTCCGGTCCGCTTGAGGAGTTCGACCTGCCAGGAGCGCTTGTCGCCCTTCGCGGAGGCGCCCTTGAGCGCGCCGCCGTCGTCGGCCGTGACCGGGTGCGAGGCCGCGGGCGAGGGCACCACGGCGCCGTCCACCCTGAAGTTGGAGAGGCCGTGCGCCAACGGCTGGACCGCGAGCGTGTGGCTCGGGGCCGGGGAGAAGCTGGCCGGAGTCGCGTGAACCGGCCGCTCGTAAACCGCCTGCTGCGGGATGTCGGTCCGGGCCGAGGCGAGCGCCATGGCCGGAAGGCCGGCGCGGAGCGCTTCGTTGTCGAAGATGCGGTCGAGCGCCGAGGGCTCCTGGGCGCCGGCGATCTGGGCGCGCAGCGAGTCCAGACGGCCGGCGGAGATCGCGGGGCGGTGGGCCAGCTCGCGGAAGACGTCCGCCTGGCGGTCGGTGAAGGCGGCGAAACGCTCGCGGGCCTCGGGAGCGGCGGAGGCCAGCTCCTGGCCGTGGTTCTTGGCGGCGTAGAGGGCGGCGAGGAACTCCTTCTTCCAGTCCTCGAACATGGTCCGGTGCGTGTCGATGCCGGTCTCGAGGGCCCGGAGGGCTTCGGGCGAGCGGAGGTCGGCGTCGACCGGGAGGTGCAGCAGGGAGGCCTTCACGTTCTCGAGGCGCCCGGCGATCTCGGCCAGCCCGGCTCCCTCGGCCTGGCTCAGGCCCCGCCACCCTTCCAGGCTCTCCAGGAGGGCGTTCCGGCGCTCGGTGAGCTGGGCCTTGGTCGGGACGACGCCGTGGGACCGCTGCCCGGCGCCGGTCTCCGCGGCGAGAGGAATCGCCAGGGAGAACAGCGCCGCCGCCAAGACCGCTTCGCGAAGGCCGGGGTGCCTCATCCTTACGGTGATATCAGGTCCTAGGGCCTACCGGGAGTTTCGAAGGGCCTAGGTCCGGGTAGGCCTAAGGGCCTATGGCGGGTAGGGGATTTTCTAGTGCTGGGAGCCGTCGTCGAACTGGTAGGTGGCGTTTTTCTCTTCGTCGACGGCGGTCTTCACGCCTTCGTTGCGGTTGGTCTTGTTGGAAAGGTCCGGGGGCGTGTACGGGCGGTTCTGCGATTTGGCTTCCGCCGTGTCCGCGGCTATCTGCGCCTGGTCCTTTTGGCCGTACTGCTGGTTCACGATGGAATTAGCCATCTGCTTCGCCTGGGCGGCCATGTTGGCAGCGGAGGCGGCCATCATGACGCCGCTGGCGACCAAGGCGAGACCGGCGATGATGAGGGCCCAGCCGCCCCAGCCGGCCGTCTGCGTGCCGGCGATGATCAGCGCGATGCCCGCGATGATCATCATGATGCTCATCATCTTCATTTGCCCGGCCATGTCGCCCATCGCCTTGAGCGCGTCGAGATTGGGCTGGTACGGCGTGGCGTTGACGATCGGGCCGACGGGCGGCGCCGGCGGCGGATCCACGGTCGGGTCGGGAGCGCCGGGGCCCTGCGGGATGACGACCGGCGGCACGCCCGCGGTGGGACCGAGCAGGGCGGGCATCTCCCCGCCCTGCGTCTTCGTCTGCTCGAAGGCGTCGGCGGAGTACTGCGCCGCGGCCTCCTCGCGGGCGTTGTTCGCCCGTCCCGAGAGGTAGTTCGACATCTTCAATTGGCCCATCGCCTTGTTCGTGCGGCCCGCGATGCGCATGAGGTTCTTCGCCTGGAGGGCGCCCCGGGCGCTGGCGAGAGAGGCGCCCTTGCCGAAGCGCTCCTTGGGCGGCAGCTTCGCGCTCATGTTGCGGGGAGAGAAGTTCCCTTGGGCGCCCATCCCGCCGCCGCCGAAGGCGGAGTTCCGGCCGAAGGCGCTCTTGAGATCGGAGAGCTTTCCGAATTGCGCGAGGTCGGCCGCGCCCGCCGCGCCGACGGCGTCGGCGACGCCGTCCGGCAGCTGCCCGGGTTCGCCGATGCCGGCCAAGGGATTCGACTCCGGGCCCGACTGCGCGTCGGCGGCGCCCGGCGCGGCCT
>JACRDR010000013.1 GCA_016212845.1 Elusimicrobiota bacterium | reverse complement strand
TCAACGAGGACGGCACGATCAAGCGCTCCATCGTGATCAAGCGCACCTCCGGCTTCCCCGAGCTCGACCGCCTCGCGCTCGAGGCGCTGCGTAAATGGAAATTCCAGCCGATCCACAACGGGGTGGGGATGTCCGACCCCGACGTCTGGGGCATCGTCTCGTTCAAGTTCACGATGGGCTGATGAACGCTCTGCTATTCGCCGTCACGCTCGCCTCGGTCCTCCGCGCGGAGCCGCTCCCCGCGAAAGAGGACTGGAAGGCGCTGAACATGGAGGGCGCCGCCCTCATGGGCGAGCTCAAGTACCAGCAGAACGACATGGACGGCGCCAAGGAAAAGTTCCGCGACTCCATCGGCCGCAGCATGGAGCTCAACGACCCGGCGTCCCACTGGATGGCGCTCGACCTCTACCGCAGCGCCGAGATCGAGGCCCGGGAAGGCCGCTTCGCGGACGCCCGCCACCATCTCGAGCTCCTGCTCTACCGCTACCCCGACTCCGAATGGTCGCGCCGCGGCCGCCGGCTCATGGACCTGATGGGAGCGCCCAAGGGCGACGACGAGGAAGAGGAGGAGTTCACCCGCGCGACGCCGACGACCGACGGTCCCGAGGAGCCGCTGCGCCGCCTGCAGCAGGCCTACCGCGACGGCCGCACCGAGGACGC
The DNA here is from genome assembly GCA_016212845.1 of Elusimicrobiota bacterium. Taxonomy (GTDB): domain Bacteria; phylum Elusimicrobiota; class Elusimicrobia; order UBA1565; family JACRDR01; genus JACRDR01. The sequence goes on along the minus strand of JACRDR010000013.1, from coordinate 3,247 downwards.
GCTCCGCGAGGCGCACGCCTTCCGCCAGCGCTTCCCGTCGCATCCCTACGCCGCCGAGGTCGCGGTGCTCGAGGGTTCGCTTTGGCTCAAGATCGGCGATCCGGGCCAGGCCGGGGGCGTGCTCGCGGCGGCGACCAACGCCCGAGATCCGATGGTCGCGGCGCAGGCCCGCTATCTGCTTTCCGGGGCGTATCTGGCGCTCGGCGACTCGAAGGCCGCGCTCGCGCTCATCCCCGTCGTCGATCCGGCGAAGGCGCCGAACAAGTGGGTCGCGCTCTCGCAGGTTTGGCGCGCGGCGGCTCTGGCTCGGGCCGGCCAAAACGACCGGGCGGTCGCGCTTTACAAGAAGGTGATCGCCGCCGATCTCCGTTCCCCCGTCGTCGCGCAGGCGCACGCCGCGCTCGGCGAGCATTTTGCTGCGGCCGGCAAGGCCGCCGAGGCGATGGCGCAGCTCGTCGCCGCCGGCCGGACGGCCGAGCGCTACGGCTCCCGGAACCTCGCGGCGGCGTCCCGCCTCAACATCGCGCACCTCCTTTATAAGGACCGCAAGCTCCAGCAGGCGGCCTCCGCTTATCGCGACTTCGCGACCAAGCACCCCGAGGATCCCGAGCACGCCGAGGCGCTCTATCAGCGCGGCTTGGCGCTCCGCCGGGCGGGCAAGCGCGCCGCCGCGGTGCAGAGCTTCGAGGACCTCGTCGCGCTGCACGCGGGCTCGCCGCCGGCGATGTCGGCGCATCTGCAGCTCGGCCAGCTCTATACGGACCTGGGCGAGAGCGACAAGGCGATCGAGCACTACCGCGCGATGGGCCGCCAGCCGGGCGCCTCCGCGAAAGACGCCGCGGGGTCTTCGCCCGAGTCCGTCCTCCTCGAGGCGCAGGTCCACTACAACGCAGGCCGCTACGCCGACGCGATCCCGCTGTACCAGAATTTCCTGAAGTCGTCGCCCGACGACGCGAAGGCGCGCGAGATCCAAGACCTCCTGCTCCTCGCCTACTGGAACGGCGCCCGCGAGGACCCGGGCATGATGAAGGCGGTCGACCTCTACCCGGACCGGCCGCTCGCCGCGCAGATCCGCTTCGAGCTGGGCGGCCGGGCCTACAAAAACGGCGACTGCGAGTCCGCCGAGGAGCAGTTCCAGCGCGTGCTCTCCGACTTCCCGAAGGCGGCCTTCGTCGCCGACGCCCTCTTCTATCAGGCCGAGTGCCGGCTCCGCCGCCAGGACTTCCGGGGCGCCGCCGACGCGTTCCGCCGCGTGGCCGACGAGCACCCGAACAGCAAGCTCGCCGCGAAGGCGAAGTTCCGGCGCGCGACCGCGCTGTTTGACGGCGGCGACTACGAGGAAAGCTCGGAACTCTACGGCGCGCTGGGCCGCGACAAGAAGGCCGGCTCGGTCGCCGCCGACGCCGCGTTCAACCGCGCTTTGTCGCTCGCGAAGACCGACCGGAAGGACGCGACGCTCGGCGCGTTCGAGGACCTGCTCTCCCGCTTCCCGAAGTACTCGCGCGCCTCCTACGCCTGGCTGCAGGTCGGCCTGCTGCGGCAGGGGGAAGGCAAGCTGGCGGCGGCCGCCGACGCGTTCGACAAGGTGAAGGGCGCGGACCGCCTGCAGGCGCTGCTCGCGGCGGGCAAGTGCCGGGAGCAATTGGGCCAGCGGGCGTCGGCGCTCAAGACCTACCAGGCGCTGCGGAAGCTGCGGCCCTCCGACGACCCGAACCGGCTGCACGGCGTCGTGCGGCTGGGCCTGCTGCTGGAACTGCAGAACAAGCCGGGCGAGGCGCGGCCGCTATACCGGGAAGTCCTGCGGCTGAGCTCGAACCCGTCGATCACGCGGATCGCGCAGCAGCGTCTGAACGGCGGCACGTCCTCAGTCGCCGAAGCCGAACCCGCCCTACCGTAGCAACGGGGACAGTCCCCTCGTTCGGGTTGCGTTCGGGTTCGAGTCTCCCTACGGCTCGATAACGACGTCGGCGCGCGGCTGCACGCGGTTCTGCAGCGTCAGCGGCATGAAGCCGCCGCCGCTTTGGAACGCCGGGAAGAACCCGGCGAGCGCCTCCTGCTCGATCGTCTTGGGCAGCGGCAGTGCGACCGGCGAGGCGGCGGGAGCGGTGCGGTAGGCCTGCGGCACGATCCGGCCCAACCGGGGCTCGGGCGCGGCGGAGGCAGGTGCAGGCGCGGGAGCCGGCGTCTGGCCGGGCTCCGAGCGCATCACGATGCGCAGATGGCGGGAGCGAGAGGAGTAGTTCGGCGCGGCGAACGCGGACGAGGCGCTGAGAAGGAGTACCGCCACGGCGAGGACTCGGCTCGGCATTCCGGCTCCTGAGGGGTATCCGGAGCTTAGCCGGATCGTGTTACGAAATTTATAGCCGGGACCCGAACGCAACCCGAACGAGGGGACTGTCCCCATTGATACGTTTTCGCTCGCACCCTATACTTCGGGCGTGGAACAAATGACCCTCTCGCAGGCGATGAGCATCAGCTTCGTGATGCCCATCCTACTCCTCCTGTCGATCCTGGTCGTCGCGCAGGCTCTCGAGCGCTGCTACGTCTTTTTCGTGACCCAAAAGCTTCCGACCGACGTCTGGGACAAGGTCCGAAGCCACCTCGAGGAGGGGGACAAGGCCGGGGCGCTCAACGCCGCCCGGAAATCGAAGGGGACCGTCGCCCAGGCCTTCGCCCGCCTCTTGAGCCTGCCCCAGCCGAACATGGAGCATCTCATCGAGAACTTCCAGCTCTACCGCCAGCGGCTGCAGATGGACCTAAACCGCCGCGTCGGATTCTTCGGCACCGCCTCCTTCATCTCGCCGCTCATCGGCCTCATGGGGACCGTGCTCGGCATCATGCGCGCCTTCCACGACCTCGCCGCGGCCGGAGCGGGCGGCCCGGCGGTGGTCGCGGCGGGCATCTCGGAGGCGCTCATCGCGACCGCTTGCGGGATCGGCCTCGCCGTGTTCAGCGCCGTCTGCTACAACTACTTCATCATGGCGGTCCGTCACCGGATGAACACGGTGGACCTCTGGATGCTGGAGCTGTCGCAGCTGCTGACGGGAGCTAAGTGAACCCGTTCCACCGGGAGAAGGAGCTCGAGGCGATCAGCGAGATCAACGTGGTCCCGCTGGCGGACGTCTCGCTCGTGCTCCTCATCATCCTCCTGGTGCTCTCGCCGATGATGGCTCAGCATCGCCTCCAGGTGCAGGCCGCCGCCGAGAAGGCCGACTCCGCTGCGCCCGAGCCGGAAGAGGCGCCGAAC
>JACRDR010000131.1 GCA_016212845.1 Elusimicrobiota bacterium | reverse complement strand
GCATCGAAGGCTCCTACTTGATCGACGCGCCGCACGCGGCGAAGCGCGCCTTCTCCCACGCGCGCGCCCCGCGTCCGGCGAGCGTCGCCGCCCCGGCGATGCCGGCCGCGCCCTCCACGAACAGACGACCGCGCTCGTCGGTCCGGGCGATATTTCGGACCGCTTGGGCATACTCGTCCTCCGCCTCCGCCATCGGAGAGTTCAGCCCTTCCGGCAGCCAATCCGCCCATACGGCGGCGGCCTCGTTGTGCTTTTTGAGCAGACGCGCGGGCTCCTCTCCCGGCGCGGCGGGGCGCTTCCCGCGCAGCCAGCCGCCGAGAAGAGCGATCACGCGCGTCTGCCGGTCGGAGACGTCCTTGGCCAGGGCCCCGAATTCCTTCCGGACGCGGTCGCCTTCGGCATACGGAACTTTCCGGCAGGCTTTCGAGCCGTGCGAGTCGCAGGACGTCAGCTCCTTCGGGATGTCCGCCGTGCAGTCGCCCACCCGCTGTCCTGCGCCCAAAATGAGCTGGCTCGAGAGCTCGAAGGCCTGACGGTCGAGGACGTTCGCGTCTCGGACGGGCGCTTCCCACGCGGGTTCGTAGGGAGCCGGCGGAAGTCCCATGGGAGAGACGATCGTCGGCGGAGCGATGATCTCCAGGGCCGAGCGCAAACGCGCGCCCTCATCCTCGAGAGTCTTGACTAGGATCGTCGACATGGACTGGGCGCCTTGGACGCAGGCGTTCACCTTTTCGCAGCCCTCGCAGCGGAACCGCTTCGCCAGCCGCGCCGGCAGAGGCTTTTCTTCCGCCAGAGCCTTGGCGGCCGCGGTCTTGGCGGAACGCACGATCGTTTCGATCTGGCCCACCGCTTGGCGCCGTGCCGAGCGCAAGCTCTTGGCCGCGGCCGCCGCGCTGTCCGCGCCGGCCGAAACCGCGCGGCACCGCGCCGCGGCGCCCGGATTCTTCGCAGCCGGCGCGGCCGCGCCCGGCTGGACGCTCCGTCCCGTCTCCACGGCGCGGGCCGGTTCCGGGAGGGAAGCCAACGCCGTCACGGGCGCCGTCACGGCCGGCGTATCCCTCGGAGAGGAGGCGCCTCCATTGAGGCTCGCCGGGGCGGCGGCGGAAAGGCGAGTCGCGGCGCTCCGTCGTCCGGAGCCGCGCGCCGCCGGAGCGGCCGACAGCAGCCGGCCAAACGCCCGTGAGCGAGTCCCTCGAAGACCCGGGGTGTTCCGGTCTTGGACCCTCCGGCCAGCCGCGGGAACGCGCGTACGGGACATAGGCTCGGCGGAACCCGAAGTCGAGTCGACGGCGGTCGTCCCGGCGGACCCGCCGCCGCTCGCGGATGCAGGCAGTCCCGCGGCGGTGCGCTCCACCGAAACCGCGGACTGAATCGGAGACGCTTCGAATCGAGTCCCCCCAATCTCCGGCAACCCCGCGGACGCCAGGACGACCGGCGCCTGGGCTTCGAACCCCCGAGGAGGCCGAGTCAATTCCGCGACCGTAGGCCGCGGCGCCTCGAACTCCGCGTTCAACGCATCGCGAAGGTCGTCGTGGGGCCACTCCGGCGATGCCGCGTCGCGCGATTCGAAGCGCGCCGAGACGCTCTTCGCCCCTTCGTAGCCGGAGAACGCCAAGGCCAGGACCAGCAGACCCCCGATCCAAGGCTGCCGCTGCAGCCGCCGCTCCATCGTATCGAACATGGCTCCCTCCGCCGTCTTCGCGAGGATAGGCGAAGTCGGCCGGCGGCGGCCACGCGAAAACCGATCAAAACGAATAGCGCTTTATTGTAAATGACAATCCAGCGGTGCGGCAGTTCATTTTGATCGCCGTTTGACCGCGGCTATGGGGCCGCGAGCACGCAGGAATAACGGCATTCGGCGGAAAGCCAGCGCGCCTGGGTGCCGTCCGCGCACCGCGGAAGGGGAAATACGGGGGTGATCATGCAGTCCATCGTCGGAGCATCGGCGACGCATCGCCACTGGCAGGCTCGGTAATTCCACCGCGGGGTGTACCCATCCCGGCAGCGCAGAGCGTTCGCGGTGGGCCGGCAGGGCTCCTCCGGCCCTCCCGAGGTGGAGCCGCCGCCGGAGCCTCCTCCCGGCACGCAGCCCGGCTGAAGCGGGCACTCGACGTTGCAGGCGTTCTCGTCGCCGTTGTAGGCGTCGAGGCAGGAGTTCCAGCCGGGAACGGGACGGCACTGGCCGCCGGACGCGGCGCACGCGCTCCGGCACCGTTCATACAATTTGAGCTTGAAGCAGGCCCCCCACAGTCCGTCCTTGTCGATCTGCGATTGCAGGCTGCGGCGTTCCTGATCGCTCAGCTCGCCGAGCCACGGGTACATCTCGAGCAGGCGCCGCATCGGGTCGCTCTTGGCGTCCGCGGCCGCGATCAAGCCGGGCTTCACCTGGTGGGCCGCGTCGCCGGGTCCATCGGGAGTCGTCCCCGAAAAGTCGCCGGAGCGGCCTCCCGGCGCGTCCGTCCCGCCGGAACGCGGCGCTCCCACGAATTGCTCGCCCGGCTTCGAGGCGTCGCGTCCGGAGGCCTTCACGAGCGGCCCCGCCGACGCGGAAAACTCGCGCGGAGAACGTACGAGCAGTTCGGGTCCGGCCGCCGCGCCGTCGCGAATTCCGGCCAAGAGGTCGTCTAAGGCGGGCGATCGAGACAGTGTCGTTTCCACGAGACTCTTAAACTCCGGGTCCGCTCCGTGCTGGGCCAGCAGTCGATGAAACTCCGGCCCCTCCTTAAGTTCCGCCGCGAAACGCTCGAGGTCCTTCGTCTTCTCGGCGCGGAGCCAGGCGTCTCGAAGCCGCGGGACCTCGAGAAACGCGTCCATGAAGCGGCGCGCGGCGGGCTGGGCGTCGACGCCCTGAAAAACGGCCAGGAACTCATCGAACGACATCGGAGTTCTGCGCGCGCCTTTGTCCCTCGCCGGCCACCGAAGCAGGGAAGGGTCCGCGTCCGTAATCGCCGGCCGGGCGGCGGCGACCAACCCGGATTCCCGGCGGGAGGAGCCCGCGTACACGGCGAGGCCCAGAAGAAGGACGGCGACGGCGGCGTAAAAGAGCTTCCGCGAGCGAGCGTCCGGATCGAGTTCGGCCACGCCCCGCCAGTATATCCCCCGAACGGCGGGCGCCGCCATAGCTCGAGAAAGGGAACTAATTCGCCGCTCGTTCGTATATATGGGTATGGAACTATTGCTCGACTTCATCGCGCCGCGGACGTGCGGGGCTTGCCGCGAGGATCTGCCCCGGCTGATCCAGGGGCCGCTGTGCGGCGCGTGCCTGTCGTCGGTGCGCATGCTTTCGGAGCGGCTCTGCGCCCGCTGCGGCGCGCCGCACGCCAAGCGCGAGGACCTGTGCCGGAGATGCCGCGGGAGACTGTTCGCGGTCGACGCGATCCGCGCCGCGTTCTCGTATCGCGCGCCCGTGCGGGAGCTGCTGCACTCCTTTAAGTATCGAGGACGGCTCGACGCGGGACGCGCGCTCGCGGACTGGATGGCGGGCCGCTTCCGCCGGCATCGCGAGCTCGCCGGGGCGCGCGCGATCATTCCGGTCCCCCTCCACCCCAGAAGGCTGCGCGAGCGCGGCTTCAACCAAGCGGAGCTGCTCGCCGCCGCGGTGTCGCGCGCCTCGCGCCTTCCCTGCCTGCCCGGCCTGGTGCGCACGCGCCGCACCCGCGCCCAGTGGGGGCTCAGCCGCGATTCGCGCCTGAAAAACCTGGAGGGCGCTTTTGAGTGGCAGGGTCCGCCCCCGCCCGACTCGGTCCTGCTGATCGACGACGTCTGCACCTCGGGCGGCACGCTCGAGGCGTGCGGCCTCGCCCTGCAGGCCGCCGGCGCGCGCGAAATCCGAGCGTTCGTCCTCGCGCGGGACTGACGGAGTCAATTTGGGGACTGTCCCCAAATTGACTCCGTCAGCGGTCGCGCCAGCCGGGGTGGGTGAGGTCGAGGTTATGCTCCTCGACCCAGCGCTTCTCGGGGTCGATGCCGCGAGGCGTCCAGTAGGCGATGAATTGGGCCTGGGTCTCTTCGTCCTGCTCGCCGAATGACTGTCCGGCGGCGGCGCGCAGGACCGCGGCCGCGACGGGCTGCGGCGCCGCTTTCGGAGCGGGCGGCGGGACCGGCGGCAGCGCTTGCGCCGCCGGAGCGGGGACGGACTTATCGCCCTTGATGTGCTCGGCGAGCCGCTCGGCGATCGGGCCGAGATCGAACTTCTTCCAATCGGCGTGCTGGCCCACTTGGAACAAGGTCACGCCTTCGACCTCGCGGTCTTTCTTGAGCTCGGAGTCGAGCCAGCCGAGCCACTTCATGAAGTCCTCGGGCGAGGTCCGGCCGATCCAGCCGCCGCGGCCGCCGTCCTGCCCGCCCTCGGTCAGCACGAGCGGCACACCCTGCAGTCCCGCCTGATCGCGGATCATCCGGTAGCGCAGGGTCCAATACTTCGCGTCGTCGGCGGAGAAGAGATTGTCGCCGTAGGCGTGATAGCTCCAGCCCACCTTATAAGGCTTCGAACGGATGACGGCGGCGAGCGGTGCCATGGCGCCGCCTTTTCCGAACAGCTGTTCCCCTTCGAGCGACGGATTGCCGACCGCGATGGAGCCCAGAAGCGGGTCGTAGCCGGCGGCGTGGATCAAATCCGCCAGGCGCGATGAGAACGCGGCGAACCAAAGGGAAGCCTCGCCGTTGTGGTACCAGTCTTCCACGTTGTCGAGCTCGTTGACGCCTTCCAACCAGTCGACCAAAGACGGCGGCAGCTCGGAGAGCTCCGGGGAGATGCGCGCCCAGAAGTCCTCGGCGGCCTGCTCGGGCCGCATCGACAGCCCGTAGTGCACCGACTGCGGAACGTACACGCGGATCACGATCTGGCCGCCGGGGCACTTCTCGCGATAGCGCCGGACGGCGGCGCCCTCGCCGGAGCGAGCCAGCCACTTGGCGACTCTAGGACACGCGTCCTGCAGCAGCCGGGCCGAAGCGTCGTTGGCGTCCCCGAGGACGTGGGGACCGAGCTTCGAGCCGGAAAGAGCGGAGGCCAGCCCCGCCAGCAGCGTCAAGATCAGGAGGTTCATGCCTCCAGGATGCCGGAATCGGGCCGGGAGAGCGATGAAAAGAGAAGGAAGCGGAAAGAAGTCGTAATTTACTGAGGAATTCGAGGGCCGGCGACGGGTCTTGAGGCGGGCTTAACGGCCGAACAAACGCGCCCACCAGCTCTTCTTCTTGTCTTCTTCGGGAGCGGGGGCCTGCGAGACGGTCTCGGTCATGATGTCCGGCGGGACGTAGAACGGGATCGTGAAAAGGAACGTGGCGCCGCGCCCTTCGTCGGAGTCCACCCACATCTTGCCCTTGTGCATGCCGACGAGCGCCTTGGCGATCGCGAGGCCGAGGCCCGTGCCGCCGACGTGCTTCTCGCCCGCGGCGATCTGCACGAACTTTTGGAAGATCTTTTCCTGGTCGGCCTTGTCGATGCCCGGACCGGTGTCGCGCACGCCGAACTGGACGTACTTCACGCCCTCGTCCATCGTCTTCTCGAGGATGACCGTGACGCTGCCGTTCTTGGGGGTGAACTTGATGGCGTTGGAGAGCAGATTGATGATGACCTGGACGATGCGCTTGGAGTCGGCGTTGACCTGCGGGAGGCCGTCCGGCGCCTCGAGCGTGAGTTGGATCGTCTTCTTCGTCGCCCAGGGCCCGAGGCTCTCGACCGCCTCCTCCGCGATCATTTTGGCGTCGGCGGGCTGGGGATGCACGGTCATCTGGCCGGATTCGATCTTGCCGAAGTCCAAGATGTCGCGGATGAGATCGTTGAGGCGGTCGGCGTTGCGGAGCGCGGTGCCCATCATGCGCTCGTCGTCGGCGCCGAGCTTGCCCGCGAACTGGCCCTGGAGGATCTCCAGCGCGGCGCGGATGGCCGAGAGCGGCGCCCGGAGTTCGTGGGTCACGTGCGCGATGAATTCGCGCTCCACCTTGGCCAACTCCTTCTGCTTGGTGACGTCGGTGATCACGGACACCATACCGACGGTCTTGCCCGCCTCGTTCTGCACGACCGCCGAGGAGGCTCGCAGGATCTTGCGGGACTCGTCAGTGCTGACGACGTCGACCTGAGGAACGAAGGCGCCTTCCGCCGGCGGCGGAGCGACCTGCTGCGCGAGGGAGAGGAGATGCTCTTCCTTCACCGCGTCCGAGAGCGGCTTGCCCGCGACTTCGGAGAGAGAGGCGCCGTAGATCTCCTCGGCGGCGGGGTTCATCATCAAGATCTTGCCGGCGTCGTCGACGACGACCACGCCTTCGGCCATGTTGGTGAGGACGGTCTCGGTGCGCTGCGCCTCGCGCTCGAGGGTGGCCTTCTCGCGCTTGAGCACCTGCGTCGCCTCGGTCACGCGGCGTTCGATG
>JACRDR010000130.1 GCA_016212845.1 Elusimicrobiota bacterium | reverse complement strand
TTGCTGTTCTCGTGCCTCGGCCGCGGCAAGCATCTCTACGGGATCTCGAACCACGATTCCGACACGTTCAAGAGAAAGCTCGGCGACCTTCCCATCGGCGGCTTCTTCTGCAACGGCGAGATCGGACCCGTCGAGGGCGCCACGCACCTCCACGGCTACACCTCCTGCTTTGGCATCGTCCGACCGTCGAAGTAAGAAGCCGCAGCTCGTCGCCACCGGGACGTTCCTCGTGGACCGCGCGCGCGCGCTGAAAAAGCTCGACGCGTTCCGCGTGGCCGACCCGCTTTCCTGCATCGACTGGTGGCTTCGCGCGGCGATCGCGGCGGGAGCTCGACGCATCGAAGCGGACGAAGGCGCGGGCTTCGACGTTTCGTTCGACGGCCGCACGTTTGATCCCGCGCTCGCGGATCCGGCCTCCTGCTTGTTCGCCGAGGACCCCGACCCGGCCCTGCGCCATCTCTCCTGGGGCATCCTTTCGGTGCTCAAGCTGCGGGTCCCATCGGTCACGGTGATCTCCGGCACGGGAACCTCCCGTCGAGCCGCGACCTTCACGCCGGAGGGGCTCGAGGTGGAGCCGGTCGACGACGGCGGCAGCGATACCCGGATCTCGGCGGCGTTCGCCGACTCGATCCTCGACTGGCGCGAGCAATTGACCTTGGCGTACCGGGCATGCCCGGCCGAATTGATCGTCGGGGAGCGCGTGCTGAATCCGGTCTCGAAGGAGGACGGCTACTACCAGGAGAAGGGGAAACGCCGGCTGTTTCTCCGGCCCGAGATGCCGCGATCGGACGCCCAGGTCTCCGCCTCGTATTACGGCGTTCGCGTGCAAGAACTGGACTGGGCCGAAACGATAGTCGTGTCGGGATTCGTGGACGACCCCGGCTTTACCCTCGACGCCTCCCGAGCCAAGCTGGTGCGCAACGCCGCGCTCAAGTCGGCGCGAGAGGAGGTCGCCGCCGCCGCCGAGCGGCTCTCCCTGTCCATCATCGCCACCCAACCCGAGCGCTTGGCGGACCTGAGACGGTGGGTGGGACGCCTATCGACCCTCCGCCCGGGATTGACCCGGGTGCCGGAAATGCCTCCGGACGTTCGCGAAGCGGCCTTCCTCAACGATTGGCTCTACGAAATGCGGTCGAGCCCATGGATCATGCGAAAACTGCCCAAGCGCGTCGCCAAAGCGCTGCGAGACGTAGAGCTCGGAGGCCGATGAAGCCGAAGCTCGTCTCGTCCGGCGGCTTTCGGATCGACCGCGCGAAGGCGCTCGAGAAGCTCCGCGAGTTTCAGACGCCCGACCCGGAGCTCTTCATGCTCCCGTGGATCCGCGCCGCGGTCGCGGGCGGCGCCAAGCGTATTTCGCTCGACCTCGCGCGCACCGGCGACTTCACGATGAGCTTCGACGGCGCGCCGGTGCGGCCGGACGCGGCCGATCCGTCGGTGGCGCTCTTCGGCGTGAACCCCGATCCGCGCGTCCGCTTCCTGGCGATCGGCATCCTCGCCGCGCTGCGGCTCAAGCCCAAGCTCGTGACCCTCGCCTCCGGCTCCGGAAAGGAGCGCCGCTGTCTCCGCCTGGGCATGGCGGGAGACTCCTTCGAAGCGCAGGAAGCCGAGACCTCCGACACAATCCTCTGGGTCATCCCGTGGGAAGGCGTGCCCGCCGACCGCTGGCACGTGAAGGTGCTCGAGGCGTGCGGCGCGTGTCCCGCGCGTCTCGAGGTCGGCGCGACCAAGATCGACCCGTTCACCGGCGAGGGCGCGGTCGGCAAGCTCGTCGTCGACGGCGGCCGGCGGATCTGGGTCGAGCCCGCGAAGAGAGAGCCCGCGATCGACATGTTCCATCACGGGGTCCTCTCGGGCTTTTGGCGGCCGCGCGGCCCGATCCCGGTCTCCGGCTTCGTGGACGATCCGGGCTTCTCGCTCGACGCGTCGGCGACGACGGTCGTGCGCAACGACGCGTTCCGAGACGCGAACGAGGCGGTACAGCGCGCCGCCGAGGACTTCGCGGTGGAACTGCTGGCCGGCGGCTGGCGGGACGACGCGCTTTCGAGCGCGTGGGTGGCGCGGCTTCGCCGGAACCGCTCGAAGCTGCCTCCGCGCGTAGAGGAGGCGCTCTAGCCGATGTGCGGACGCTTCACGCTCACCGTCGGCATCGAGGCGCTGCGCAAGCGCTTCGGCTTCGACCAGCCGGAGTTCGACCTCCGGCCTCGCTACAACCTCGCGCCGACGCAGGACGCCCCCGTCGTGCTCGCCGACGGCGCCAAGCGGACCCTCGCGCTCTATCGCTGGGGACTGATCCCCTCGTGGGCGAAGGACGCGAAAATCGGCAATCAGACGATCAACGCGCGCTCGGAGACCGCCGCCGAGAAAGCGAGCTTCCGGACGCCCTTCGCCAAGCGCCGCTGCCTCGTCTTGGCCGACGGCTTTTACGAGTGGAAGGAGGTCGCGCCGCACGTGAAGTGGCCGATGCGCATCGTCTTGAAGTCGAGAGAGCCGTTCGCCTTCGCGGGGCTATGGGACGAGTGGCGCTCGCCCGAGGGCAAGGCGGTCCGCAGCTTCACGATCCTGACCACCGAGGCGCCCGAATCGACGCGGGAGCTCCACGACCGCGTGCCCGTCATCCTCAACCGCGGGTACGAGCCGGTGTGGCTCGATCCGAAGTCGGATCGCCGGACGCTCGAGAACGTGCTCATCCCCCCGCCCGACGACGCGCTGGAGTTCTTCCCCGTCTCGCCGATGGTGAACTCGCCGAAGTCCGACGTCCCCGAGTGCATTACACCCGCCGAGATCGTGCCTCCGAAGCCCGCCGAACCCAAGCCGCGCCGCAAGGCCAAGCCGGACTCGCCCGACCAGCCGTCGCTGTTTTGACGCCCGCCGACACCCGCTGACTTTTCGCTCGTTGCCGGGCCCCCGGACCCGTGGTACGATCCATCGCATGGTGACCTCCATCCTGCTCGTGCTGGCCGCCAACGTCGGGGCGGCCGGGGCGGATCGCTTTCCGCCTCCGCTGGCGGCGGCCGACCCCGCGGGGCTGGCCGACCGCTTCCGTTTGAACGCGACGCCTCTCAAGTGGCGCGAGCTGCTCGCGCCCGGGGCGCGCGTGGTGTTCGTCGGCGACTCGCCGACGCGGCGCCAGGGCAAGCTGTATCTCGCCGCGATGGCCGGGGACCTGGCGGCCGCGGGCGTGACGCACCTCGCCTTGGAGCTGCCGGCGTCGCGCCAGCCGGATCTCGACGCCTTTTGCTCGGGCCGAGACGAAGGCCGCGTTCGCGAGGCCCTCTGGCAGGCGCAGGGGCTCGAGGCCGGAGACGGCTCGCTGCGACTGCTGCGCGCCGCCTGCACCGCGGGGCTGAGGCTGATGGCGCTCGATCCGCGGGAGGACGACTCGCCCCGCTGCCCCGCCATGGCGGCCAGGCTCGCCGGCGTCCTGGAGGGGCAGCCCGGCACGCGCGTGCTCGCGGTGCTCAGCCGTCCTCTCGTCGCCGAGCGCGCGCAGCCGGCGGCGCTCCGGAAGCTGGGATTTTCGACGCGCAGCTACGCCTTCCTCACCCCGGACCCGGACGACCGGAAGTACTACCAGGCGCTCGACGCGGCGGGGCTGCGCGCCTCCGCTCTGCTCTTGCCCTGCCCCGGCTCCATCGGAGCGCAGGGCTGCCTGGCCGTGCCGTCGGTGCTCGACGAGCGCTGACGCGTCTACTTGACCTTGACGGCGACCGAAGGAGTGAGCTGGCCGAACCACTCCTTCTTTTCCTGCGCCATCCGCCATTGGAAGGCGTAGGTGCCCGCCTTCGAGGGAGCCGTGATCTCGAACGAGAACGTGTGCCGTGCGCCCGGCTTCACCTTCTCGGAGGCGCCGAGGGGCACGCGGCCGACGCGCCAGTTCGCGTTGTCGGCCGGAG
>JACRDR010000012.1 GCA_016212845.1 Elusimicrobiota bacterium | reverse complement strand
CGTCGTGGACGAGCGGCTTCGAGCCCCACGCCGTCGTCGGCTCATCGTGGTTCACCGCGAGCTTGTTGTTGACCACGGTATAAAGCGTTCCCTTGGAGTCCACCGAGAAATCGCGCACGTTGTCGGAACTCACCACCTGCCCTCCGCTCGAGACGCGCCCCTGCATGAGCGTGTAGACTTTCCCGTTCGCGTCGGCCGCCACCGACGTTACGCCCGTGCGGCTCGTGCGCGTCTCGTAGTGCGCGGGGTCGGTGACGTGCCACACGTCCTCGTCCTTCACCCACACCTGCTCGCTCGTACCGGGGTGCCACACCTGCGCGCCGTCGTGCCACGTGCCGCGCTGGTCGTAGTGACCCGGCGTCTCTTCGTAGTAGCCCGCGTTGCGCCGCGTCTCGTAGTGGCCTTCCTCGGTGTAATAGCCGCGCTCGGGGATCCACTCCTGCCAGTTCTTGTAGTCCGCGGCGATCTTAGCGACCGTCTGCTGGAGCTTCGTGACGGGATCGATCGAGACGACGACGTCCTCGCGTCCCTTCTCGTAGCGCGCGTAGACCTTGTTGTCGGCGCCGATCTTGATCTCGCGCAGATCGTTTCCGCCCAAGGTCGTGACGTACTTCCCGTCGCGCCCGACCTCCGTCGCTCCGCCTTTCTTCTCGAAGGTGAAGATCGAGTTGCGCCCCGTGGACTTGCCGTCGACCCGCTCGCCGACGACGCGGTAGCCGTCGGCCTTCGTTTTGAGGACGGTCTTCCAGTCGCCGACGAACTCGCCCTTCTTGTTGTACTGGGCGCCGTCCTGCGTGGGGATGCCCTGCTCGATCACCTTGCTCGAGTCCCAGAACTTCCACCAGGCATGGTCGGCGCGCATGCGGTACACCGAGCCGTCCGGGCCCGCTTCGAGCGTATCGAGGCAGCACGGCTTCTTCCCGGCGACATCGGAAACGGCCTTCACCGCGGGAACGGCGGCGACCTTCAGGCCGAGCGCCGGGATCTTGATCGCGGCCGCCGCGTTCTTGAGGAAGCCGCCCATGTTTTCGGCGGCCGTGAGACCTCCCTCGCGGTTCGCGCGGTTTCCGTCGAAGAGCGCCTTCGCGCCGGCCTCGTCGACGGCGTCCTCGAGGACCTGCTTGGCCTTCTGCGTCGTGGTGGACGTCTCGAGTCCGAGATTCTGGGCGGACGCCGCCAGGAGCGGCGCCAAGAGCAAAGCGGGCAGCATGTTTCACCTCGCAAAGAGCGCCGCCCGCGCCGTTGCAGAGAAGCAGAATACCCAAGCGCGAGAATCCCGCCTAGAGTCCGATGGGTAAGCGCGCCCCTGCCCGAGAGTCCCGGTGGAACCCGCCTCAAGCGGCACCGCGCATTGTGGTATGATCCGCCCGATGCCGGCCCTCACGAAATACGAGACCGCCTCCGGGCTCAATTTCTTCGACGAGGACCGCCTCCTCATCCGCATCCTCGAGTCGAAACTTCCCGAGAAGGGCCGCGCCGCGGCGCTCGCCCGGCTCTCCGCCCTGGGGGCGGCCTGCGGCGGCGAGCTCGACCGGCTCGTGCGCGAGGCCCACGAGGACGGCAAATTCGCGCGGCTGGAACAATACGACCGCTGGGGCCGCCGGATCGACCGCGTCGTGTACTGCGCCGAACAGCTCGAGGCGCGCCGTATCGCCTTCGAGCACGCCTGCCTGCCCCCCACCGGCCTCCTCGAGCGCATGACGAAGGCCTATCTCCTCAACCAGAACGGCGAGGGCGGAGTGACCTGCCCGCTGGCCATGACCGACGGGCTCGTCCAGCTCCTCGAGTCGCACGGCACGCCCGAGCAGAAGAAGCGCTGGCTCACTCTGGCGCTCGACGCGAAGACGTATCCCGCTTTCACCGCCGGACAATGCGTGACCGAGCGCCAAGGCGGCTCGAACGTCTCCGAAAACGAGACGGAAGCCGAGCCGCAGGCGGACGGCACGTGGCGCCTGACCGGCCTCAAATGGTTCTGCTCGAACCCGGGCGAGCTCTGGGTCACCACCGCCAAGCCGAGGGGCTCGGACGCGGTCGGACTGTTCTTGGTGCCGAAGCACCGGCCCGACGGCACGCTCAATGAGACGCACATCCTCCGGCTCAAGGACCTGAGCGCGACCCGGGGCAAGGCGACCGCCGAAGTCGAGTACCGCGGAGCCTACGCCGAGCTCATCGGCCGCGTCTCCCACGGCCTGGCGCTGCTGCTCGGCGTCGTCCTTCGCGCCTCGCGCGTCCACGTCGCCGCGGGCAGCCTGGGCATGATGCGCCGCGCCTATCTCGAGGCCAAGCTGTACGCCGAGGCTCGCGTCGTGCTCGACACTCCGGTCGCGGACTTCACGCACGCGCGCGCCACGCTCGACTGGATGGAGGCGGCTCAGACCGCGTCGATGCTCGTCTACTATGAGCAGCTCGGGGCCCTCGACGACGAGAACGACGCCGCCGACGTGCTCACGCCGCTTTGCAAAATCCATGTCACGAAGCTCGCCAGCCGAGTGGTGCACGAGGCCCGGCTGCTCATGGCGGGCAACGCGACCTTGCGCGACTTCTCCATCCTGCCCCGCCTCGCCGAGGACACGATCGCCCAGGAGATCTGGGAGGGCACGCACCCGATCCTGGCCGGCCACGTCCTGCGCGCCTTGCGCCGTCCGGCGTCGCGCAAGGCGTTCTTCTCCCTCTGCAAGGGGAAGCAAAAGGGCCCTTCGGCCGAGGCGGTCGTCGCCGCCCTGGCGGACCTGGAGGCGGTCTTGGACCGAAGTCCCGAGACCCCGAAGAGCCGGGCCGCGATCGGCCTCTTGGCCGGCGATCTGGCTTGGCGGGCGATCTCCCTTTCCTTATTAGGGAGGGAAGCCGGCGGACGCCTCGACCCCGAAGGCTCGTTTTCCAGACTGGCGGAACTGCTGGTCTAGCCCTATACTTTTGGGGTCACCCCCATGACCCCCGGGCTCCTTTCCCTCCTCTATCTAGCCGTCCCACTGCTCGCCCAGCAGACCCGCGTCGTCATCAACGCCGACGTGCCGGTCGCTCCGGTGCAAGGCGCCGCGGTCCCGGTCGCTCCGATCTCGCTGCCGAAAATGGAGCTCGGCGGCCAGCCGGTCCCCCTCCGCTTCGGCCCGCCGGCCGCGGTGCTCACCGCCAAGCTGGGCGAGGTGCGCATCCGCGGAGTCGCGGTCGCGGGAATCGCCGGAGCCGCCGCCGCCAAGCCGCTCGCGGGCGCCGCGCGCGGTGAAAAGCCCCAAGAAGCGGGCGGGATCGATCTCCAGGGCGCCGACGCCCAAAACGACAACGCTCTGACGAAAGTCATCCCGAGCACCGCCGGCCCGAACGCCGCGGGCGGAGGCGAGCTCCAGCTGCGCGAAACGATCGGCGCGGCCTTCGACGGCGTCGACCGCGTCCGCCGCCAGGAAGTCGACGTGTTCTCGGAGCCGATCACCGAGACCGAGCTCTTCGGCTCGAGGCCCGGCCTCGCCCTCGATCAGAAAGAAGCGACTCGCCTCACCCGCCACGCGGACGACACCGCGCGCCTTCGCGGCAAGCGCGCGACGGAAGGCGAAGCCTCCCTCGCCGCCGACGACGCCGCCGTCCTGCGCGGCATCGACGATCTCGCGCGCGCCGTCGCCCTAGGCCGCACGACCCCGAAGGAGCTGAAGGCAGCCGCCGCGATCGTCGAGCGCATGGACCTCGCGAAGCTCAAGAAGTTCTCCGAACTTTCCGACTCGTTCCTCAAGACGGACGTCGCGAGCAAGTCCACCCCCTTCGCTAGAATCGGCAACGTCGAGCACGTCGAGCAGCAGCTCATTCAGCCGCTCGCCGAGGACGGGGCGGAGCTCGCCGCCGCCTTCAAGTCCAACCGCAAGCAGTCGGTCGAGCACTTCGTCGAGATGCTCCGCGCGCTGCAGTACTCCACCGACCTCGGGAAACAGCAGGTGCCCGACGACATGAAGGCCGCGCTCCTGCGCTTCAATCCCCAGGCGGAGACCGGCCCCAATTGGTACATCAACAACTTCATCCTCACGCACGAATACGCGTCCATGCAGATCACGCAGGATCTCGGGAAGCAGGCCGGCTTCACCGCGAAGGAGACGTGGGCGTTCCAAAAGCTCATCGCCAATCACAACTTCGGCCCGGACCTGACCGACAAGAAGAACGCGGCGATGCGCGAGCAT
>JACRDR010000134.1 GCA_016212845.1 Elusimicrobiota bacterium | reverse complement strand
GGCGGTCTACGACGGCAAATACGACCTGGCGATCCGCCGCACCCAGGACGTCTTGGACCTCGAGCCGAACAACGTCACCGCGCTCGAGATCATGGGCTCGTCCTTCTTCCTGATGGAAGAGAAGTCGAAGGCGAAGGCGGTCTGGAAGAAGGTCATCGAGCTCGACCCCAACAACAAGACCGTTGGGGAGTTCCTCCGGCAGGTTCCCTAATAGGGCGGGCTCGTATTGAAAATTTAACATGCCCCGCCTACACTCTGCCTGGGGACGGGTTTTTCGCCGGGAAAGCCCGTCACGAACTATGTTCTTGAGGCTGACACTCGCGGCCTGGACCGCGCTCGCCCCGGCCACGCCGGCGCTCGCTCTCGTGGAAGCGCCCGATCTCAGCCTCATGCGCCAGGAGGGGGAGATCAAGGGCGACCTCGAGGTGAAGATCCAGCGGGACATCCTGGACCCGATCTTGGGCAAGGACCGCGCCAAGGTTTTCATCGACATCGAGCTCGAGGTCATGGCGAAGCGGCAGGAGAACGTGCGCGCGGGCCAAGGCGTGGCCGAGCGCAACCGCGAGAAGGCCGGCGCGGGCGGCGAGAAGACCACCGATTTCATCGTGCCCGGCGTGCCGCGGCCGAAGACGATCACGTCCTTGTCCAACCCGGGCCGGCCCGAGGCCGCGCAGGCACAGCTGGCCTCGCAGGAGCGGAAGGAGCAGGAAGAAGTGTTCTCGCTCAAGCCGATCGTCAAAAGCATGCTCGTGACGGTGATCCACGACGACACGCTGGCGGCGACGAAGCTCGAGCTCGTGCGCCAGCGCATCATCGACGCGCTGGCGAAGTTCAAGGTCGCCAAAGACATGATCGTCTTCCGCCCGACGCGCTTCAACGCGCTGTCGTGGCTCGACGACTTGAAGGACCCGCGGGTGTGGATCCCGCTCGTGTTCGCGGGGCTGTTTCTGCTGCTCTTGCTCTATCTGTTCGGACCGCTGACCCGGCTCATGCGCGCCTACATCGAGGCGATTAAGGAGAAGCCGGCCGCGGAGGTGAACGTCGAGTCGGAGATCGAGGCGCCCGAGGCCCAGGGGGACGATCTAGGCGCCGACAAGCGCGAATTGGACATCATGCTCGGCCGCAAGCCTCCCGAGCCGCCGCCGCCGGCCGAGGACGAGGATGCCATGAAAAAGTTCGAGCCTTTCGTCTACATCACCGAGGACAACCTCAAGCGCCTCGCCAACCTTTTCCTGCTGCGCCGCGAGGAGCCGTGGCTGATCGCCGTCGTCCTCTCGTACCTGAAGCCGGAGTTCGCGCGGCAGGTGCTCACGCAGCTGCCCGTCGAGCTTCAGGCCCGCGTGGCGCTCGAGGCGCTCAAGGTGCGCCAGGTTACGCGCGAGCAGGTCGCCGCGATCGACGCGGACATCAAGGAGTCCGTCGACTTCGTCGTCGGCGGCATGGAGCGCCTGACGCAGATGCTCGAGGAGTCCGACTCGCAGACGCGCTCGAACATCCTCGAGTACTTGAAGAACGAGAAGCCCGCCGTTTACGAGCGGGTGCGCAAGTTCATCCTCACGTTCGAGGACATCGCGACGTTCCCCGAGCGCGAGATGCAGCTGATCGTGCGCGAGCTCAAGACCGAGGCGATGGCGCGCGCGCTGCAGAACGCCACTCCCGACGACGTGAACAAGTTCCTGACGAACATGTCGACCGGCGCGTCTTCCTTGCTCAAGGAGTCGATGGAGTACGCGAAGGGCCTCACGCCGGCGCAGATCGAGGAAGAGCGCTCGAAGATCATTGACACGATCAAGGCGCTCGAGAAGGAAGGCAAGATCGCGGTCCGCGACCCGAAGGGTTCCGGCGAGGCGTTCCAGGAGGAGCTGGCGACCGAGAGAAGCGAGCGCATCGTGGGCGGAAGCGCGAAGGCGCCCGCGCCCGCCGCGGTCGCCGCGCTGGCCGCGCCGAAACCTGCGGCCGACCCGCAGGCCCTGCTTTCCGCCGGCATCGAGGCGCACGACGGCGGGCGCTTCGACGAGGCGGTGGCGAACCTCCGCCAGGCGATCGACGCGGACCCGAACCTGGCGCAGGCCTACCAGTACATGGGCTCGGCGCTGTACCAGACGGGCCGCGGCTCGGAAGCGCTCATCTATTTCGACAAGCTGGTGCAGTTGAACCCGGACCCGGAAGTGCGGGCCTGGGTCGAGAGTTTCAGGGCGCAGGCCGGTGTCTGACAGCGTGCTTAGGAGCCTATAAATGGCCGACGACAAGAAGGAGATGCCCAAGCTTCCCATGCCGATGCCGGCGATGCCGAAGCCGCCGGTCTCGGTGAAGCCTCTGCCGCCCATGGGGGGCCTGCCGCCCTTGGCGCCGCAGAAGCCCGCGCCGCCCGCGCCTCCCGACGCCGAGCTCGCGCGCAAGCTCGCCGATACCGAGAAGCGCCTCACCGAGGAGCGCGAGAAGGTGCTCCACGTCTCGATCCAGCAGCAGCAGGAGAAGATCTACGCCGCGAAGGTGGAGGAGGCGATCCGCGAGGTGCAGGAGAAGCTCCGCCGCGACCGCCGCGACGCGGAGATGGAGGAGACGCGCCTCGACCTGCAGACGAAGATCCAGGACCTCGAGAACAAGCTCGTCACCGAGCGCGAGGCGTGGGTCTCGACGCTCAAGAACCAGGTCCAGCAGCGCGAGACGCAGGACCGCCAGATCGAGGCGCATTTCACGGCGCGCATGCAGGAGATGGAGCGCCGTTGGCTCGAGGAGAAGGCGCACTGGCAGAAGGTCCTCCTCCAGAAGGACGAGGAGCTCCGCAATCTCCAGCTTCAGTGCGAGAAGCTGAAAAACGCGGACGCCCAGCTCGAGAAGGCGCTCTCCGAGCGGAGCCTCTTCGAGCGCCGCGCCAACGAACTCTCCCAGGACTTGGCCAAGGCCGAGGCGCAGCTCGAGCAGGCGCAGGAGCACGA
This sequence comes from Elusimicrobiota bacterium, assembly GCA_016212845.1. Lineage (GTDB taxonomy): Bacteria > Elusimicrobiota > Elusimicrobia > UBA1565 > JACRDR01 > JACRDR01. The sequence goes on along the minus strand of JACRDR010000134.1, from coordinate 7,734 downwards.
GCGCGCGTTCTTCGAGCAGAAGGCCGAGCTCCACGTGGCCCGCGAGCAGGCGAAGATGCTCCAGGACAAGCTCGAGCGCGAGCTCCAGGTCCTACGCATCCAGTCGAAGGAGCGCGAGGAGCGCGTCCTCGCCGACAACGAGCGGCTGCAGCGCGACATCCAGGCGATCACGCAGCGCATCCGCGCGGAGTCCGAGATCGAGATCCGCAAGCACAAGTCCCAGGCCGACATCTCCGGCGCCGCGCTGCAGCGCATGCGCGCGGTCGGCCAGGCGCTCGAGCGCCAGGTCGCCGCCCTCCGCATGCAGGCGGAAGAGGCGCAGACGATGAAGAAGGAGATGCAGGCGCTCAACGAGCGCTACAAGGCCGAGTTCCTCGTCCTCCAGCGGCGCTGGCAGGAGCGCGAGAAGGAGATTCGCGCCGAGGCGTCGGCCGCCGCGGAGAAGGAGGTCGCAGCCGCCAAGCAGTCGCTCGCCCACGACCTCGACGCCGCGAAGAAGGAATTCGAGGCCGAGAAGGCCAAGATCCGGCTGCGCGCCCAGGACGAGGTGCAGGCGCGCGTGGAGAAGGCCGAGGGCATGCTCCGCAAGCAGCTCGACGAATCGCTCAAGAACAAGGAAGTCGCCATCCGCCGCGAGCTCGAGCACGAGCTCGAGACGCGCGCCGCCAGACTGCAGGACAAGCTCAAATCGGAGATCGAGCAGCTTCGGGGCGATCTCGCCGCCAAGGAGGCTACCGAAAAAGAGAAGCTCCTTGGAAAGGAGGCGGAGCTCGTTTCCCTGCGCACCGCGCTCGACGAGATGCGCGGGCACCTGGCCAACGAGCAGGAGTGGCGCAAGACGCTTTCGGCCGAAAAGGACGTCGTCGAGCGCGAGGCGATCGCGAAGCAGGACTCCGTGCGGCGCGCCAACGAGTCGGTCGAGGAAATGCGCGGCCGTCTGATGAAGGAAGAGGAGTGGAAACGCGTGCTCCTGCAGGAGAAGGCCAACCTCGAGAAGCTCGTGGCGTCGCTCGAGGCCGAGCTCCGGCACAAGCACCTCTCGGGCGCGAACCCGCAGGCTCCCGAACCTCCCGGCCTCTTGGGCCGGATGTTCCAGGGCAAGCCTCCCGAACCGCCCAAACCCCCGCTATAATGGGACGATGATCCAGGTCACGCGCCTCAACGGCAGTCCGCTGACGGTCAATGCCGAGCTCATCGAGACGATCGAGGCGTGCCCCGACACCGTCCTCGCCTTGGCGACCGGAAACCGGATCATCGTGAAGGAGACGGTCGAGCAGGTGATCGCCAAGGTCGTCGAGTACCGCAAGAAGGTGAACTCCGATCGCTCCGTGCCGAACCCGATCCAGGGCTTCGAGCGGAAAAACGCGTAACCTTGACTAATAAAGGAAGCTCGGTCACACTCTGAGTCATGGACATAGCCACAATAGCCGGAATCTTCGTCTTCCTCGGCCTGACCGTCATTTCCATTTGGATGGGCGAGGGCGTGAAAGGATTCCGGCCGTTCGCCAACATGGAGGCGCTGCTCATGGTCATGGGCGGCACGTTCTGCGCCACGCTCGTGAACTACCCGCTCAGCCAGGTCGTGGGCCTCGGCGGCATCATCCGCAACGTCATGCGGAATTCCGGCGAGGACACCTCGCGCATCGTCGGCACCTTCGTGTCGCTTTCCCAGAAGGCCAAGCGCGAGGGCTTCCTCGCCCTGCAGAACGACGTGAAGAACTTGGACAACGATTTCCTCCGTAGAGGCATCCAGCTCGTCATCGACGGCGCGGACCAGGAGTTCATCCGCAACATGCTCGAGACCGAGATCGGCTTCATCCGCGAGCGCCACAAGGTCGGCCAGGAGATCATGAACGCCATGGGTACGTACTCGCCCGCCTTCGGCATCATCGGTACCGTGCTCGGCATGATCATGATGCTCGCGAACATCGAGAACTCGGAAGAGGTGCCGAAGAAGATGGCCGTCGCGCTCGCGGCCGCGTTCTACGGTCTCGGCTCGGGCTACCTGCTTTTTTTGCCGATGGGCGGCAAGCTGCGCCGGCGCTCGGAAGAAGAGCTCCTGGTCAAGGAGATCATCATCCGCGGCGTCCTGCTCCTGCAGAGCGGCGCCACGCCGTCGGTCGTCGAGGCGAACCTCAAGGCGTATCTGGAGCCCGCCAAGCGCGTGCTCATCAAGACGGCGGAGACTCCGGCTTAAGCCATGCCCCTCCGAGCGCCGAAGGGATTCATCGACGAGACCGATCCCCGGGTGTGCCAGATCGGCCACCCCGCGCCGCCGTGGCTGATCAACTACGCGGACTTGATGACGGAACTCGTCTGTTTCTTCGTCATCATGTACGCCGCCGCGGCCGCGCTCAACAAGCAGATGATCAAGTCGGCGGGTGAGATCAATCAAAGCAAGAACCCCAACGTCAGCGCGGAGGTCACGAAGGAAGGGCTGAAGATCACGCTCAAGGAGACCAACGATGTCGGCCTCTTCCAGAGCGGCTCGGCCGAGCTCACGCCGGAGATGCAGAAGATCATCACCTCCATCGTGCCCGAGCTCCAGAAGAACCTGAAGGATCACGACCTCATCGTCGAAGGGCACACCGACAACGTGCCGATCCACAACGATCTCTATCTCAACAACTGGGAGCTCTCCTCGGCTCGCGCGACGAACGTCGTCGACTATCTCGCTAAGGACCACGGCCTGCCCGCGCCCCAGCTGGCGGCCACCGGCTACGGGGAGAACCGGCCCAAGGTGCCGAACACGACGCCCGAAAACCGCAGGGTCAACCGCCGCATCGTCTTTTTGGTGAGGAACGGCCGCTCCGAAGGCGCGCCTCCGAAGCCTTCCGAGGCCGAAGCCAAGGCCTTAAAGCCCGGCGAAGGGGGGGAGGAAGGGGGAGAACCTCCCTCAGCCGTCGCCGAGGAAGGCGAGGGCAAGGAGGTCGGCACGATCGACGGGGTCGGCGTCCGAGGCTTCGTCGACGACATGCTTTCAAAGATCAAGGGAAAGTGAGATAATCGTATAGCCGCATGAAGCAATTCCTCTTCGTCGCCACCGCCGTCCTCCTCACCGCCTGCTCGGGCATGCAGCTCGGCAAGGGCAAGCAGCGCGTGCTCCTGAAGGACTACGCCGAGGGCCGCGTCGTCGACATCGCGATCACGGACCGCCTGACCGGCGCGCAGGAGATGCTCTTCGTTTCCATGCCCAAGCGCTCGGCCTTCCTCGAGGGTTACATCCAGGGCCAGGTCACCGACTACGAGGACAACCCGGTCGAAGGCGTCGTCGTGCGCGCCATCGCCGAGGGCGAGCAGAAGGTCGTCGACGCCAATAAGTCCCAGCTCCAGAGCTCGGCCTTCGACGCCGGCGTCACCGACACCCAGGGCGTCTACCGCCTCCGCTTTTCGCTGCCGATCCTGAACCGCATGGTCGACGTCCGCGGCAAGTTCCTCTACAACCCGGGCTGGGAGCAGGAGAAGGTGAACTTGGGCAAGGCGTACGAGCCGCAGATCAAGGAATCCCCTTTCCGCCTGCTCTTCGACGAACGGGAGGGCATGATCGTCTTCGCCGAGGGCATCCGCAAGCTCATCGTGAAGTCGGTCTCCAGCGGCGCCGGCCCGAAGCAGCCGCTCCCGAAGGGCGGCAAGCAGCCCGCGGGCACCGGACCGGCCGAAGGCGAGAAGGCCGCGCCGGCCAAGGGCGGCGAAGAGGACCTCTTCAAGAGCTTCGGACTGTAATGAGCGACCGTTTCGTCTATTTAGATCACAACGCCACGACTCCCGTGCGGCCCGAAGTCCTGGAAGCCATGCTTCCCTGGCTCGGAACGAAGTTCGGCAACCCGAACAGCGCGTACCGCATCGGCCAAGAGGCTCGCTTCGCCGTCGAACAGGCGCGCGAGCAGACGGCCCGCCTCCTCCACTGCAAGCCCGAGGAGATCGTCTTCACCTCCTGCGGGTCGGAGTCGGACGTCCTGGCCATCGTCGGCGCCGCGCAGCGCGCCTACGACCGCTCGCAGGGCGCCAAGCGCCACCTCATCACCTCCGCGATCGAGCACGACGCCGTACGAGAGGCGCTCACCGGCCTGCAGAAGCGAAGCTTCGAAGTTTCGATCGTCGGCGTGGACGCGCACGGGCGCGTGAACCCCGAGGCGGTCCGCTCCCTGCTCAAGCCCGAGACGATCCTCGTCTCCATCATGCACGCCAACAACGAGGTGGGCACGATCCAGCCCGTCGCCGAGATCGCCGCGATCTGCCGGGAGAAGGGCGTTCTCTTTCACACCGACGCGGTGCAGTCCGCCGGCAAGATCGACCTCGACGTGGGCAAGCTCGGCGTCGACCTCGTCGCGATCTCCGGCCACAAGCTGAACGCCCCGAAGGGCGTCGGCGCGCTCTACGTCCGCCAAGGCGTGAAACTCTCGGCCGTCATCACCGGCCACCAGGAGAAGAACCGCCGCGGAGGCACCGAAAACGTCGCCTCGATCGTCGGCCTCGGCCGCGCCTGCGTGCTGGCCCTTTCCGAGCTCGACGCGCACGCCCGCGAGCAGCTCCGGCTGCGCCGCCGGCTCGAGGAAGGCTGCCTCAAGATCCCCGGCGCCCGCGTCAACGGACACCCGGAGTACCGCCTTCCCAACACCTGCCACGTCGCCTTCGACGGCATCGAGGGCTTCCAACTCGTCGTCGCGCTCGACCTCGAGGGCGTCTGCGTCTCGGCCGGGCCCGCGTGCTCGACCGGCGCGGTCGACCCGTCGCACGTGCTCGCGGCGATGGGCTGCACGTCGAATTGGTGCGTCGGCGCGCTGCGCATCTCCGTCGGCTGGGGCTCGACCGACGCCGACGTCGACCGCCTCCTCGCCCTTTTGCCTTCCGCCGTCGAGAGGCTCCGAAAGGTCGGAGCCGCCACGTGACGCCGCGCGACAATAGTCGCGCGGCACGCGAGCAAGGAAAGGCTCGCAGAGTAATCGCCGCCATGAGCGGCGGGGTCGACAGTTCCGTCGCCGCCGCGATCCTCTCGGAGCAGGGTCACGAGGTCATCGGCGTCACGATGCGCCTCCTGCCGAAGCTCGAGACCGGCTTCGGCTGCTGCGGCTCGCCGCGCGACGTCGACGACGCCAAGTCGGTCTGCATGAAAATCGGCATTCCGCACTACGTGCTGGACATGGCGAAGCTCTTCGACCGCTCGGTGATCGGGCCGTTCGTCGACGATTACGCGAAGGGCCGCACGCCGAACCCCTGCGTCGAGTGCAACCGCAGCGTGAAGTTCGGCTATCTCTCCAAGCTCGCGCATGCCTGGGGCGCCGACGCGGTCGCGACCGGCCACTACGCGCGGGTCCAAGACGGCAAGCTGCTCGAGGCGGTCGACCCGGCCAAGGACCAGACCTATTTTCTCTACAGCATCCCGCCCGAGGAGCTTGGACGCGTGCTGTTTCCCGTCGGCGAGCTCACGAAGGCGCAGGTGCGCGCGAAGGCGCGCTCCCTCGGACTTTCCACCGCGGAGAAGCCCGAGAGCCAGGAGATCTGCTTCGTCCCGAACCGCGACTACCGCGCCTTCGTGAAGGAGCGCGGCGCGGCGTCTCGCCCCGGCGACGTGAAGGATTCCGCCGGCAAGACCCTCGGCCGCCACGACGGCTTGATCGGATTCACCGTCGGCCAGCGGAAGGGTTTGGGCTCGATCTCGCGGCCGGGCGGCGCCCACGCGGAGCCCCTCTACGTAGTCGGGCGCGACGGCGAGACCAACCCCTTGGTCGTGGGCCGATCCGACGAGGCGCGCCGGAAGGGCCTCGTCGCCGCCGCGGTCTCCTGGACCGGGAAGACGCCCGAGGCGCCGTTCGAGGCGAAGGTGCGCGTGCGCCATCGCCACCGCCCCGCGTCCGCTCGGGTGACGCCGCTGGACGGCGGCCGCGTGCGCGTGGAGTTCTCCGAGGCGCAGCGCGCCGTCGCCCCGGGCCAGGCCGCCGTGATCTATCGCGACGGCGAGGTGCTCGGAGGCGGCACGATCGCGGAGGCGCTCGCTTGAAGGGAGCCTCGCTCGCCCTTCTCGCGGCTCTTTTCGCCGGCTGTTCCTTCCTTTCCTTTCGCGACTCGGCGAAAGACGACCTCGACGCCGACATCGAGAAATCCGAGCGGTCCGAGCGCGAGAGCCGCACGGTGACGGCCCTCTCCCTCCTCGAGCGCTCCGTGAACGATTACTACCAGCACGAGGGGAAGATCCCCGACAAGCTCGACAAGCTCGTGCCGAAATATCTCGCCGAGATCCCGCAGGCCGACACCGGCATTAGGGGCCACGGCGCGTCGAGTTCGGTGCGCTACTACCCCTCGACCGTCATCCGCGACGGCGTCGTCGATGGGACCCGGCTCAAGGACTCCGGCGCGTGGGGCTACGCCTTCAACGACCGCCGCGTCATCGTCTTCGTCGACTGCACGCATCCGAACTCCAAGCAGAAGCCCTGGTACCGCCAGCCCGGCGGTTCGCTCCGGTGAACGTCCTCGTCCTCTGCGGCGGCAAGTCCGCCGAGCGCGACGTCTCCTGCGTCTCCGCCTCCGCGGTCCTGCGCAACCTCGAGAAGCGCTTCAAGCCGGTGCTGGTGTGGATCGCGCCCGACGGCACGTGGCATCTGCAGCCCTCCGCCGCCGCGCTCGCGAAGCACCCGAAGCCTCCCAAGTTCCCGTTTAAGCGCCGCCCCGTCGCGCTCGAGCACGGCACCGGCCGCCTCGTCGGCAAAGGGGTGCGCGTGAAGATCGACGCGGTGTTCCCCGTCCTGCACGGCCCGATGGGGGAAGACGGCACCCTGCAGGGCCATCTCGAATTGCTCGAGCTGCCCTACGTCGGCTGCGACGTCTTGGGTTCGGCGATCGGGATGGACAAGGTCGTCTCGAAGCGGCTCGCCGTCGACGCGGGACTGCCGGTCCTGCCCTACGCGGTGCTTCGGCCTGGCGACTCCCTGGCGGCGGCGCGCAAGCTGAAGCTCCCGGTCTTCGTGAAGCCCTCGCGCATGGGCTCGTCCGTCGGCGTCTCGAAGGTGAAGAAGCCGTCGCAGCTCGCCGCGGCGGTGAAGGCGGCGTTTCGCTTCGACACGACGGTGCTCGTCGAACAGGGCGTCGCCCCGCGAGAGATCGAGTGCGCGGTACTGGGCGACGACCGGAGCCCGAAGCCGTCCGTCGTGGGCGAGATCCGGCCGAACGCCGAGTTCTACTCCTACGAGGCGAAGTACCTCGACCCCGACGGCGCGGCGCTGCTCGTGCCCGCCGAGCTGTCGAAGGCCAAGACCGCCGAAGTGCGCGCGCTCGCGGTGAAGGCGTTCAAGGCCCTGGGCGGCTACGGGATGGCGCGGGTGGATTTTCTGCTCGACAAGAAGACGGGCAAGCTGTGGTTCAACGAAGTGAACACGCTGCCGGGCTTCACCTCGATCTCGATGTACCCAAAGCTGTGGGCCGCGACCGGCCTGCCCTTCCCGAAGCTCGTCACGCGCCTCATCACGCTCGGCCTCGAGCGCGCGCGGTCTCGAAAAAACCTGCGCATTACTCGTTAAAAGGGGTCAGACCCTTCGTCAGCATTCCGTCAGCATTCTCTTACCGTTGGATTGCGTCTCGCAGGCGGCTGACTTTTGTCAGGTGTTTGCAACTTTCCGCACAGAAAGTTGACCCTTATTAGGGTCCGTACCGGAGCCGATTTCGGTTTGCCGGGGCGTCTCGGAGGCCGCCGCCAACCGTTCGGCGGCGGCCGAGAGTCGAGCGATCCGCGCCCGAAGCGCG
>JACRDR010000128.1 GCA_016212845.1 Elusimicrobiota bacterium | reverse complement strand
TCGCCCGAGGCGCTCCACCTCGATCAGTCCGGCCCGGCGCGCGGCGGCCGCCTCGAGGTCCAGCTCGCGCTCGCCCCCTTCCCGGCCGACGAGGAAGCCGTCGACCGGCTGGAGGTCGCACGCGATGCCGTGTCCCTCGCAGAGGCCGGACAGAAGCTCGATCGCGGCGGAATGACTCTCCGCGACGAGGCGCGCGGCATACGGTCCTCGCCGCCGCTCGAGTTCCGCGTAGCCGCGGTCGGGCGCCGTCGTGAGATGTCCCGTGGACCGGCCGGTGGCGCCGCTCCCGGGCGAGTGCTGCTCGAGGACGATCACGCGCAAGCCGTGCCGCCCCAGCAGAAGAGCCGTGAGGAGCCCCGTGAGCCCGCCGCCGACGATGCAGACCGGCGCGCGAGCGTCCTCGCGCAGAGGCGGATGAAGCGGGGCCGCGGCGGCGCCCGCCCACGGAGGCGATGCGAGCAAGGCTACTCCTTTCCCGCGGGCGGACGGCCGGCCGCGCCCTTGCGGCGCGACTTCGGAGCGGGCGCTTCCCTGCGGGTCGCCGGATGGAAGCAGCCGCAGCCCGTGTCGTTCGCGCAGCCCGCGCAGCAGTAGGTCAGCGCGTCCTTCACACAGCCGGACGGCTCGCTCCACTCGGACGGCTCCATGCCGCAGTTCGGGCAAGAGGCCGCGCGGCCGGCCGGGGGTTCTCCCAGCTCGCGCCGCGCCGATTCGCTGACTTCGGCGTCGTCGGTAAACATGTCGGCTCCTCCCTCGTGGTTCGCGCCTCTGTGCGGGGGTGAAGCATCTTAGGAAGTGATCGGCGCCCCGGCACATGGACGCGCCGTAAAATGATTTTGAACGGCGAATGACCGGACGCTACTGCAGGCAGCGCGGCGGCACGCGCACGACGCCGAACCAAAAGCGTTCGATCACGTCGAGCATGCGCGAGAACTGCTCCGCGGTCTCCGGGCGGCTCACGTAGCAGCGTCCTCCGGCGCCGCACGTCATCAGGATGTCGGAGTCGGCCCGCGAAGCCGTCATCAGCACCACCGGGACCGAGCACAAGCCGGGGTCCGCGCGCACCTCGGCGAATACCTCGTGCCCGGGAACGTCGGGCAGCTGCACGTCCATCAGGACGAGGTCCGGGATCGTCGCCTCGAAATGCTCGCCGTCGCGGCGCAAGTAGCGCAGAGCCTCCGCGCCCGAGCGCACCAGGTGGACGGGGCCCGCGTCCCGCTCCTTGAGCCCGCCGACCGCGAGAGAGAGCGCGCGCGGATCGTCGCCTACGACCAGCACCTCGTATCGTTCCTGGTTCATGTCCGCATTGTCGCGCTCCCCGGCGCCCCCGCGGATAGTCCCCCTGTAAAGCGAAAGTCCCGGCCGCGTGAACGCGGCCGGGACTCGGCGGAGCGCGGGGGCGCTCAGTTCATCTTGATTTGGTAGCCGAACGACGCCACGGTCACGATGCGGTGCGCTTCGGCCCTCAGCTTCCGGCGGAGGCGGGCGATGTGCTGGTCCACCGTGCGGGTATCGATGTCGATCGATTTCTTGTAGCCCCAGATGTGCTCGAGCAGGTAGTCGCGAGAGAGCACCTTGCCCCGGGCCTTCATGAGGAGGAGCAGGAACTCGAACTCCTTGGGCGTCAGCTGGGTCAGCTTGCCCTTCACGCGCACTTCGTGGCGCTCCGGATCGACTTCGATGGAGCCCACGGTCTGGAGGGTCCGCTCGGCGACGCCGTTGGCCGGCACGGCCGCGCGCCGGAAGATCGCCTGCACCCGGGCGACGAGCTCGCCGACGGAGAAGGGTTTCGTGATGTAGTCGTCCGCGCCGAGCTTGAGGCCGAGGATGCGGTCCATCTCGCTCTTCTTCGCGGTCAGGAAAATGATCGGCACCTGCGTCTCCTGCCGCACGACGCGGCAGAACTCGAGGCCGTCCATCTTGGGAAGCATGATGTCCAAGATCACCAGGTCGGGCTTGTTCTTGCGGAGGAGCCCAAGGCCGGCTTCGGCGTCGCCGGCGCGAAGCACCTTGAAGCCTTCGTTCTCGAGGTTGTACTGCAGCAATCGGACGAGGTCTTTCTCGTCTTCCACGATCAAGATTTTCCCTTTGTTCATAGTCTCCTTTGCCTCCGGAAATCGGTTCCGAAATCGGCCTTTGGATAGTACAACGGCGTGTGACGAAATTGCCAACAAACCTTCCGTAAACGGATTATGACGGAAATATGACGGAGAGGGCCAGGGATTTCCTGACCCTCTCCGTCGACGAGAACCCGGAACCGGTCCCTAGGCGTTCGCCGCGGCGGCCGCGACCGGGAACTTGGCGTCGTCCATCTTGATCTCGTAGCCGAAGTTCGTGACCGTCACGATGCGCTTGCCCTCGTCCCGCAGCTTTCGCCGCAGGTGCGCGATGTGCTGGTCCACCGTGCGCGTGTCGATGTCCATCGACTTCTCGTAGCCCCAGACGCGCTCGAGCAGGTAGTCGCGGGAGAGCACCTTCCCTTTCGCCTCGATGAGGAGCTTGAGGAACTCGAACTCCTTCGGCGTGAGAAGGACGGGCTTCTCGGCCACCTTCACGGTGTGGCGCTCGAAATCCACCTCGAGCGCGCCGAGCGCGATCGTGCCGGTTTTCTCCCCCGCGAGGTCCGGCCGGGTGCGGCGCAGGATGGCGTCGACGCGCGCCAAGAGCTCGCGCATGGAGAAAGGCTTCACCACGTAATCGTCCCCTCCCATCTTGAGGCCGAGGATGCGGTCGACCTCGGAGGAGCGTCCGGTGAGAAACAGCGTGGGCGTCGGTATCTCCTGGCGGAGCTGCCGGCAGAACTCGAGACCGTCCATCTTCGGCAGCATGATGTCGAGAATGACCAGATCCGGGCGCTCTTTGCGCGCCATCACGAGGCCGCTCTCGCCGTCGTTGGCGAATATAGGGTGATAGCCCTCGCGCCGGAAATTCTGGCGCATCATCCCGACCATGTCCTTCTCGTCGTCTACGATGAGGATTTTCCCTCGGGCCATTGTGTCTCCTCCCAGAGCGGCTTGAGTGGAAGGCATTCTAGCGGCCCCTCGAGGATCCGCCACATAGAGCCGGCGTCAATCCGTCGTGACGGAGCGTGGACAGCCGCTGACCTTTCCCCGTCTGGCGGCGTACATACGCACGCGCTATACTAGGCGCGTCGGCACATGCTATCGCCCAGGCGCCTCCACGAGCTGCTCGACTTCGAAGCGGCGCAGCCCCAGGTCTTGAGCCTCTATCTCGAGCTGGACCGCTCGGGCACGCCCCAAGCCTACAAGTGGATTCTGCAGGAAGCGGAGTCGCGCGAAAGCTCGCTCCGCGAGTTCCGCAAGGACCTCGAGCGCCTCGAGCGCCATCTGAGCGAGCTCGAGCCCGGACCGCAGCGCGGCGTCGCGGTCTTCGCCTCCGAGGCGCTCGGCCTATGGGAAACGTGCCCGCTCCCCTACGCGTTCAAGAGCCTCCTTACGCTCGATCGGAGGCCGTATCTCGCTCCCCTCATGTCGATCGTCGAGCAGCATCAGCGCTACGGGGTTGTGCTCCTCGGCCAAGACCGCGAGCGCATCCTCGAGGTCCACCTCGGCGAAATCGAGGAGCGGACCGAGGACGCGGGCCGCTCGAGGCCCCTCGGGCGCCGCGCCCCGCCGGAGCCGGAGGCCCCGCACGCGCGCCTTCGCCGCGTCGCCTCGCGCGCGGCGTGGCTCGCTAGATCCCGGCACTGGGACCGGCTCATCCTCGGCGCCCCCCGCGAGCTCGAGCCGCTCTTCGTCGGCCACCTGCCGATCCGGCTCAAGAACAACCTGATCGTGGATCCGACCCTCCGCCTCGACCTCCCCGACCGCGACGTGCTGGAGAAGGTCGTGCTCAACGAGCGCGAGGCGCGGAAGGTCCGCGAAAGCGTGCTGGTCCACCGGCTCGTGGACGCTGCGGCGGCGGACGGCGCGGGAGTGCTGGGCCTCGAGCGCACGCTCGACATGCTTCAGCGCGGCGCGGTCCGAACCCTGCTCGTGCGCGACGGGCTCGCCAAGATCGGCCGCGTGTGCGGCTCGTGCGGCTTCCTTTCCCTGGCCGACAAGAAGTGCCGGCTCTGCAATCAGGCCACCGCGCAGGTCTTCAACCTCGTGGCCGAGATGATCCAGTGCGCGCTGGACCAGGACTGCGAGGTCTTCCCGGTGCTCTACGACGGGCGGCTCGACTCGCTGGGCCGCATCGGCGCCGAACTCAGCCATAAGGCGCAGAGCAGCCGGCCGCCGGAGCCGCCCGGGGGCAAGCCCCGGCCTATCACCATCCCCCTATAAGGGAAGGGACGGCCAGACGCCGCAAGCCGCGCCGAACGCCGCGGCCGAGGCGAGGGGGATCCACAGATTGTCGTCCGGAGGCACCGGCACCACGTCGATCGCGGTGACCGCCGCCGCGCCCGCGAGGCGGGCCCAGAAGGGAAGCCCCGCGCCCGCCGCGCACAGCCACGCGACCAAAAATCCCGCGAGCGAACCTTCGACGCTCCGGGTCTGCCCGCGGATTTGGAACTTCAGACGGCCGAAGGCGATGCCGACCAGCGCCGCCGCGGCGTCGGCGAGCGCGAGGCAGAGCACCGCGGCCGCCGTCACCCGGGGTTCTCGGCCCCAGAACGCCGCCGCTCCGAGGATGCCGAGCGTCGTGTAGACGATGCCCGAGTAGCGGTCGATCTCCCGCTCGCGAACGATGAGCCCAAAGACGGAGAGAATGAGCTTCTGCGCGGCCGGGACTTTCAGGCGGACGGTCTCGACCGCGATCACGAAGAGGGTCCAGGGGATCATCCACCGCACGAACGCCGCCTGGCCGAGGTGAAGGAAGAGCGCGAGATAGAGCAGGATCAGGACGTGCCAGGCTTTGCGCGCGAGCTCCTTGCCGAGGACGGAGAGCGCCATCAGGCCGGCACGGGCTCGCGGCGGGCCGCCGCGCCGAAAAACTCGTGGATCAGCGCGCGCTGCTCGGCGCTCGTCTTCGCCTGACAAAACCGGGAACGGAACTCCGCGCCGCCGGGGATGCCCGTCGTGTACCAGCAGACGACGCGCCGCATCGTCACCACGGCGTGCCACGCCGACTCGAGCGCTTCCTCGAGGGCGAGATGCTCGAGCAGCGCGTCGCGGCGCTCGTCGATCGTGGGAACGTACGGCTCGGACGAGAGCTCGGCCAGGCCGAGGGCGACGTTCCGATAAATCCAGGGGTTGCCCATGCCCCCGCGGCCGATCATGACCGCGTCGCAGCCGCTCGCGGACAGGAGGCGCCTCGCGTCGGCCGCGCTCGCCACGTCGCCGTTGCCGATGACCGGAATCTTCACCGCCGCCTTCACGCGGCCGATCGCGTCGTAATCGGCCTTGCCCTGGTACTTCTGCTCGCGCGTGCGGCCGTGGACGGTGACCGCCGAGAGCCCGCAGGCTTCCGCCCTTTTGGCGATCTCCACCGCCTCGAGTCCGGACGCATCCGCGTAGCCGGTGCGCATCTTCACGGTCACGGGGACCTTCTTGACCGCGGAGACCATCGCCTTGAAAATCGCTTCGGCCCTTTCGGGCTGGCGCAGCATCGCCGAGCCCGCGCCGTCACCCCCGCCCGTGACCTTCGGGACGGGGCAGCCGAAATTGACGTCCACCGAATCGAAACCGAGCCCCTCGACGATCGCGGCGGCCTCGCCCATCCGCGCCGGATCGCAGCCGACCAGCTGGGCGCCGAGCGGCTTGTCCTCGGCGACGGTCTTGAGCATGTCGAGCGTCTTCCCGTTTTTTTGCACGAGCGCATGCGCCGAGACCATCTCCAGGAAGGCGTACTCCATGCCGCGGCGCCGGGCCACGAGCCGGAAGGCGAGGTCGGTGCAGGCGGCCAACGGGGACTGGAGGACGCCGCTGGGGAGGGTGAGGCCTTTGAGGGAGAGCACTACCCTCGATTGTACCACGAAACGCCGGAACCCTTGCAAAATTAGGGTTTGGGGGCTAGGCTAATTCTGCTTGGAGGGAAACACATGAGCGGAGCGTCGGCCACCGGCTACACCATCGAAACGTTGCTCCAGGACACGGTGAACAAGGGAGGGTCCGACCTTCACCTGGTCCACGGTTGCCCGCCGTGCCAGCGCATCGCCGGGAACATCGTCGCGACCAGCCATCCCCCCGTCGACACCCGGATGATATTTACGCTGGTGCAGCCGTTCCTCAACGCCTCCCACGGCAAGATCTTCGAGGCCGAAGGACGGCTCAACGTCGCCTTCGGCATCAACAACCTCGGACGCTTCCGGCTCAACCTCTGCAAGACGCAGGGCGCGGTGGCCGCCTCCATCCGCGCGGTGCCGAACAAGATCTATCCCCTTTCCTCGCTCGGCCTGCCGCCGATCGTGGCGACGATGACGTCGAAAACGAAGGGCATCATCTTCGTGACCGGCGCGACCGGCACCGGCAAGAGCACGACGATGGCCGCGATGCTCGCCCACATCAACCACACGGGCCGCCGCGGCAAGGTCGTGACCGTCGAGGACCCGATCGAGACGCTGTTCCAGCCGGACCGCTGCATCTTCATCCAGCGCGAGGTCGGCGTCGACACGCCCAGCTTCGAGCTCGCGATCCAGGACGCGATGCGGCAGGACCCGGACATCCTGTGCATCGGCGAGATGCGCTCGGCCGACGCCATGAAGGGCGCGATCACGGCCGCCGAGACGGGCCACCTCGTGATCACGACGCTCCACACCATGGACGCCGCGAAGACCGCGCAGCGCATCGTGAGCGCCGTGCAGCCCGAGGAGCAGGAGACGATGCGCGACCAGCTCTGCAACGCGCTGGAGGCCGTCATCTCCCAAGAGCTGCTGCCGCGAGCCGACG
>JACRDR010000127.1 GCA_016212845.1 Elusimicrobiota bacterium | reverse complement strand
GTCCGCTTCCGGAGCGACGATCGCCACGAAGCGGTTCCGCTGGTAGTCCTTGATCTGATGATTGATCACGACGCCGGCCGCCAAGCCCGTCGCCACGATCACCGAACTCGTCACGAAGTAGATCCAGTGGATCGGCACGCGCGCCATCACCGACAGCCGCCACAAGAGCACGCCCGCGATGAAGATGCCGGCCATCGTCAGGCCGAGGTTTAGGCCCGGATGCGACAAGGACGCGAAGAAGCTGAGCGCCGGGTGCAGCGCCAGGATCTCCGGACGGTACGAAAGCAGGGTCCACGCGACCGGCAGCATGAAGGTGATGCCGCCGAAACCGGCCAGGGAAAGCAGGTGGCTGATGCTGGCCCCCGCGGCGAACAGCATCGCGAGGATCACGAGAAAGAAGATGACCGTCGACGAGAAGTCGGGCTGCTTCAGGATCAGCAGGAGGATCGGCGCGACCAGAGCGCCCGCCTGCATGACCGCGGTCAGGGTGTGCATCTTGTTCGCGCGCTTATCGAGGAAAGTCGCCAACACGAGCACCATCGTCACTCGCGCCATCTCGGTCGGCTGGAAGGTCATGCCGCCGAAGCGCAGCCAGGAACGGTGCCCGCGGATCGTGCGCCCGAACAGGAGCACGCTGATGAGGATCGCGATCGTGAAGACGTATACGATCTTGTACTGGTCGGAGAAGAGCTGGTAGTTGAGGCCCGCGCCGAAGAGGAAGGCGAGGATGCCGATCGAGAGCGCCGTGAAATGGGTTTGGATGATTCGGCTGTAGTACGGCAGAGGCGAGGCGGCCGACAGGATCGAGATCGAGCCGATCAGCACGAGGCCGATCGCGCTCAAGAGGAGCGCCCAGGTGCCCAGGTCCATGCGGTTGCGGAAGCTGCCCGACTCGGCTTTGACCAGGATCACGGAGTCACCACCGGAGGCCTGGGCGGCCGGATGTCCCGAATCAGGGTGCCCACGGCCGGGACGATCGTGGTGCCCGACGAGATCGCGACGGGCTTGGGCGCGGCTTCGCCGACCCCGAAATAGGTGTGCACGAGACGCCGCGCGATGGGCGTCGCCGCGTCGGAACCGTGGCCGCCGTGCTGGACCAGCACCGCGAACGCGATCTCGGGCACGCCTTCCTCGCGGCCCGAGTACGCGACGAACCAGGCGTTGTCGTCGCCCTGCGGGTTCTGCGCCGTGCCGGTCTTGCCGCCCGAGTGGATGCCCGGGGTATAGACCTTGCCGCCGGTTCCCGCCTTGACCGCCTGCGTGAGCGCCTCGTCGATCCAGGCCCAGGACTGCGGCTTGAGCTCGATGCGGCCGATCTCCTCGGGACGCTGCTTCCACTCCGGGCGCCCGTCGGCGTACTCGATGCGGCTGAGGAAGTGCGGCCTCCACATCGTGCCGCGATTGGCGACGCCGACCATCATGACCGCGAGCTGGATGGGCGTCACGAGCAGTTCGCCCTGACCGATGGAGAGATTGCAGGTGTCGCCGTCGTGCCATGAAAGCTTGCGCGCCTTGCGGTTCTCGGGGCCGAACACGTAGCCCCTCCGCTCGCCGGGCAGGCCGAGGTTCGTCCGCTGGCCGAGGCCGAACATCCGCTCGTACTTTTCGATGAGATCGCCGCCCGCGCGCAGACCCATGCGCCAGAAATACACGTCGCAGGAGTTCGCGAGGCCGTCCCACCAGTTCATGTACTTGTGGCCGCGCTTCTCCCAGCAGTTGAACCGGTGGTTGCCCAGGTCGAAGTAGCCGGGGCAGTACACCTTGTCGTTCGGATCGACCCGGCCCTCGTTGAGCATCGCCGCGCCGGTGATGATCTTGAAGGTCGAGCCGGGAGCGTAGGTTCCCTGGGTCGCGAGGTTGAACTCGGGCAGCGCCTTGATCGGGGCGGTGCTCTCGGGGTCCATGAACTGGTTCGGATCGAAATCGGGGATCGACGCGAGGGCGAGCACGTCGCCGTTGCGGACGTCCAGCACGACGACCGCGCCCTGGCCGGACGGAGACTTGCGGAGCGCGTCTTCGGCGACGCGCTGCAGCTTCCCGTCGATCGTGAGGTGGATATTGGAGCCGGCCTTGGGGTCGAGTTTCTCGAGACGGCGGCGGAGGCGGCCCTGCGCGTCGACTTCCATGCGGATGCCGCCGTCGAGGCCTTTCAGCTCTCGCTCGAAGATCTTCTCGAGTCCGGTCTTGCCGATGCGCGAGTCGACGCGATAGCCCTGCGACTTGTAATCCTTCCAGCTGCGCTCGTCCATCTTTCCGAGGTAGCCGATGAGGTGCGCCGCGCTCGCGCCGTACGTGTAGAAGCGGCGCGCCTCGACGATGAGGTCGACGCCGGGATAGATCGTCTTGAGTTCCGAGAGCTTGAACATCGCCTTCGTCGGCAGGTTCTCGGCCAGACGAATCGCCGATTCCTCGCGCACGGCCTTGCGCAGCCGGTCGAGAAGCAGCTCCCGGTCGGTCCGCAGCAGCGGGCCCAAGTGGTCCGCGAGGCTGCTCAGGGTGTTCTCGTCGACGTTCTTGCCCGGCTTGTAGATGAGGGAAAACGCGGCCTGGTTCGAGGCCAGCACGTCGCCGTTGCGGTCGTAGATGCGGCCGCGCGGGGCGGTCTGGCGAATGAGCTGGGTGCGGTTGCGCTCGGCGGCGCGGGTGTACTCGACGTTCTGCACGACCTGGACCTGGAAGAGACGCAGAAAGAGGACGCTCGTGAGCAGGTAGCAGATGCCCCAGAGGATATCGAGGCGGTCGTAGTTGGGCGTGCGGCCGACCGTCATAGATCCCCCAGAACGCTCTGGACGACCGGGAAGACGAACGGCGCCGCGAGGGCGTTCAAGAGGGGCAGGAAGAACGCGTTGCCCCAGCCGGCGAAGTAGGCCTGGTGCTCGAAGCCGAGCCCGAGCCCCGCCAAGGAGAAGAGATAGCCGAGCGTCACCGCCGCCACGAGCATCGTCTGCGACAGCGGGCTCGAGACGTCCATCTGCCGGCGGATGCTGCCGACGAGATAGCCGACGAGGGTCAGCACGAGCGCGTTCGAGCCGAAAAGGTGCACGCCGATCACATCGAGGAAGAGGCCCCACATGAAGCCGTAGCACTGCCCCGCGATCGGACCGGACGAGGCGGAGATCGCCGCCGTAAGGATCAGGAGCAGATGCGGCGCCATGCCCCAGACGGTGAAGTAGGTCGACCACCACCAGTGGAGGACCATCCCGAAGAAGAATACGAAGACCGCGCCGAGGTATTTCATGAGTCGCCCGCCTTCTGGCGCACTACGATCAGGACCTCTTTCAGAAGTCCCGCCTGAACCGCCGGAGCCACCTCGACCGATTGGAACGTCAAAAACGGATCGCGCGCGTAGACCTTCGAGATCGAGCCGATCAGCACATCGGGCGGGAAGGTCGCGCTCGTCGCGGACGTCTTCACCAGCTGCCCGATCGCGAACTGCGCCTCGGCGGGCAGGTAGCTCATCTTGAGCTTCGCCCCGCCCTGGCCCTCGACGAGTCCCTCCCAGGTCAGGCCGGAGATGTAGGCGGCGGCGGCCGACTGCTCGTCGGTGAGCAGCAGGACCTTCGACCACGTCGGCCCCACTTCGGTCACGCGGCCCACCGCGCCGAGCGACTGGCCCTGGACTCCCAAGACCGGCGAATTGATCTCCACGCCGTCTTTCTCCCCCACGTCGACCATGACGAAGCGGTTCCAGTTGAGCGGCTCGCGTTCCATCACGCGCGCCCACAAGAGCAGGCGGCCCGGCGGCGGCTTGAGACCCATCTGGCCGCGCAAGCGGTCGTTTTCGGCCTTCACGCTGTCGAGCTCGGCCTTGATGAGGGCGAAGTTGCGGTTCTCGGCGCGCAGGTCGCGGTTTTCGATGTCGGCGGAGATCAAATGGATGATGGTGGCGGGCATGCCGGCGAAGCGCTCGACGGCCTTCGAGCCGCGGAACGGCACCGGGTTGAGAATGTAGGAAACCCCCGCCTTGAAGCACTGCACGGGCGTCGATAACGGCATGAAGAGCAGCAACAGCGCAATGGTGCTGAAGATCAGCAACAGCGTGTTGGCGAT
>JACRDR010000133.1 GCA_016212845.1 Elusimicrobiota bacterium | reverse complement strand
GGGCACGGAAAGTTCCTCGCGCTTTGGACGTGTCCGGACGATCCGAAGGGAAAGGAACTCCAGGTGCTCGAAGGATTGGAGCACGAGGTGGACGCCGTCGCCTTCAGCGGCGGCGGCGAGCAGGTCGCGGTCGCGGATCGGGAAACCATGCGGTTTTGGAACACCTTCTCGTTCGCGGCGAAGGCGGGCACGGGCCGCTCCGCGGGCTGGCAGGATAAGCGGTTGACATTTTCCCCGGGCGGGTCGTTTCTCCTCGAGTCGAACAGCGAGGGCGCGACGATTTGGGATCCCCTGATGGGGCGCAAGCTGATGTCGTTGCCGCGCGCCGTATTGGGGGGCGGCGCCGTCGCGCTCGGCCCGGATCGCCGGATCGCCGTCTCGGGAATGGTCGACGTGGGCGCCGGCAAGAGCCAGGAAGCGACGAGAATCTACCAACTCGGCTGGCTCCCGGTCCCGACGCCGCTCTCGGCTGGGTGGGGAGGCCCCAAGATCGGGGTCTTCGCCTCGGGACGGCCGTGGTTCGCGGCCGCTTTCCCGAGCGGGGCCCTCTCGGTGCTCGATGTCGACCGCGGCACCGCCTGGGAACTGCGGCCGCAGGCGGAGGGAGGTCCCGAAATCGAAGGCCTGGCGTTCTCGTCCGACGGCGACCGCTTGGCGGCGATCGAATCGACCTTCACCGTCAGGCTTTGGGATCTCTCGGGCTCGACGGCGTCCTCGACCGCGAAGGCGTTCGCGAGTCCCGTTCGCTCGATCGCGTTCGACGGCCCGGAGCTGATCGTCGCGACAAGCGAGCCGGACGGCGGCGCCGCGATGCTCGGTTTCGATGGAAAGGACTGGGGCCGCGCTCCCGCGCGCGCGATACGGCTCGGCCAGCCGCGGGGCGCCTTTGTGACGTTCCGTGCCGAGGGACTGGACCTTCGTCGCGGCAAGACCGCGCTGACGCTGGCTTCCGACTTCAAGGATCTCGCTGGGCTTTCGGGCGACCGGACGATCTCCGCGGCGGCGGACGCTTCGGGCTCGCGGCTTGCCATTCACCGCTGGGGCAAGACCGATGTCTGGGATCTCGAGCGCAAACAGCGGCTCTGCCAGGTCCCGGGCGTGCTCGAGGCCTTCAGCGACGACGGCTCCAGGCTCGTCGTCACTCATGAGAACCGCTACCGGCTTTACGACGGGAACGACTGCCGCCTCGTCGCGATGCTGGAGGGAGCGGAGTTTCTCGATCTCGTAAGCCTGAGCGCGTTCAAGTCGGCCGTGGGCGAAGGGCCGCGGCCGCGCTTCAGCCCGGATGGAGCCTTTCTGGCTACGATCATGAGGGGAGCGATCCGGCTGTGGGAGAGCGAGTCGGGCAAGCCGCTCCTGGATATCCCGCTTCCGGAGGTCAACAGCGCCGAGTGGATCGAATTCGACCCGGCGGGGACCATGCTCGCCGCCGGGATCGACGGAATGGATCGCGTCCTGGTCTGGGAACTGGAGCGGCGACTGTCTTCTCCGGCCGAGACGGCCGCTTGGGTGGCCGAGCGCGTCCCCCTTCGACTTCGCGACGGCCGCATCGTGCCCGCCGATTCTAAGGTTCCCTGAGAAGCGTCTTCAGCCGGTCGATCGGCAAGGCGTAGGCGACGTTGCCGTCCCGTCCTTCCGTCGTGCGCGCGGCGGTCAGGGAGTTGAGGATCGCCTCCTCCACGGCCTCCTGCGCGCCGTCGAAGAGCGGGTCCAGATTGCCGTCGGCCACGACCGCCAGCGGGATCGTCATGCCCTTGGGCGCCCGAGGGATCCGGTTGCCCGTCGAGAAGGCCAAAAAGAGGTCTCCTGAGCCGTGATGCGAGGTGGCGCCCGTTCGCGCGAGGCCGAGCGAGGCCCGACTCGCGAGCCTGCTCAATCGGAGGTGATCTAGCGGAGCGTCGGTAGCGAGCACCACGATGATCGAGCCCTCTTGATGCACCTTCGGCATCAAGTCCTTGAGCTTTCGGCCCACGGGGACGCCGCCGATGAGCAGATCCTCGCGCTTGGCCATGTTCGCATTCACCAGCGCTCCGACGGTCCAGCCGCCCTCCTCTTTCGATAGGACGCGCGAGGACGTCCCGATGCCGCCCTTGAAGTCGAACGCCATCATGCCCGTGCCCGCGCCGACCGCTCCTTCCGCGACCGGGCCCTCGGCGGCCGAATCGAGCGCGGCGGCGACGTCGGCGCTCGAGACGAGGAGCGCCCGCGCGTCGTTGAGCGTAGAATCGTCGCACTCGGCGACCGTCGGGATCGCGACGTCCTCCGACAGTCCGATCCGCGGGTATTTTGCGAGCAGCCACCGGATGACGCCGTCCATCGCGGCGCCGACGCTCATCGTGTTCGTCAAGACGATCGGGACCTCGAGCGCTCCCTGGGTGCCGATCCAATGCGCGCCGGTAAGCTCGCCGTTGCCGTTGAGCACCGAGACCGCCGCCGGCACTTTCTCGCGCCACAGATCGCCGCCGTGGGGGAAGATCGCGGTCACGCCCGTTCGCGCTCGGCCTTGGTCGAGCGTCCTATGGCCTACCCGGACCCCCGCGACGTCGGTGATCGCGTTGAGCTTGCCGGTCGGGCGGACCCCGACGATCAGACCGAGTTCCCGGGCGCGTCCCCGAGGCGGGTCGGCCGCTCGGGAGTACGCGGGAAGCAGGAGCGTGAGGAGGAAAGCGTTTCGCATTACTCGATTTAACGACATTTTTCGCTCCTACCGCAGGGCCTAGAGGGGGGTAGGACGTTTACCGATGCCTTCCTAGGTCCTTGGCCGCAAGCCCGCCAGGGCCGCAAGGCGCATAATAACGCCATGAAACGATCCCTAGCGCTCCTTCTCTCCGGATTCGTGGCCGCGCCCCCGTCGGCGTGGGCTCAGGCCGCCAAGGTGGTCGTACCGGAGATCCCCGTCTCGCCCGCGGGCGTCTCCGCGGCGGGCGCGAGCCTCGGGAGCGGCGTCTCTCTTTCCAATCCGACGATCTTCCAGCGGGGCCCGGCCGTAACCGGCATCACGAACCTCGCGATCGCGCCGAGCGTATTTCGCGCGCCCCGGATGGCGCCGCTTCGGGCCGACGGACTCGGCGCGAGCGACAAGTCCGCGAACGCCCTCAAGGCCGCGGAACTCGCGCTGTCGGGCGACCCGGAGGCCGGCAAGGAGAAGCCCGCGATGGCGGGTCTCGGCGCCAAGGTGGACGCGCCGAAGGCGGACGCTTCCGACTCGCAGGCGAGCGCGGCCGGGACCGAGGCTTTCGACGCCAAGACCGGCGTGAAAGGCGTCAAGACCGGCGACGCGGTCGAGGTCCCCGCCGCCTCCAACGACAATCCCGCCAACGACAACAAGCTCGAAAAGCCGGAGCGGCCGCCGGAGTTGGCGAAGGACAAGGCGAAGGCGCTGCCCGCGCCGACCGTCGTCCAGTCCTCCCTGCCCGACCTCGACTCCGCGGTCGAGATGTACGTCTCGCATTCCTATCCCGGCGCGCCCGGCTCCGACCCGGCCACCCTCATGGCCGAGGCGGTCGACGAGTACATCGCGTTCAAGGGCATGCCCGACTCCGAGAAGCACTTCGTCTTCAAGTTCTACGAGATCGGCATGCACCCGACGCACAAGTCGAAGGTCGTGACCGCGATCGAGCGCCTGGTCGCCGCGGGCATCAAGACCACGATCCTCACCGACCTCAATCCGTCCTTGACCGGCAAGTTCAAGAAGGACGAAAACAGGAACACCCGCTACGAGAAGGCCGAATATAAAGAGAGCGGCCCCGGCCGCGCGACGAAGCACTTCATCGAGGAGCTCGGCTTTACCTACGAGTACGGCAAGGGCAAGTTCACGATACTCAGCGGCGAGCCGCTCTTCCATCCCGAGGACACGTCGCAGAAGCCGCTGATGCACGACAAGGGCGTCTTCGCGCTCGGCCCGGAGGGGAAGGCGTATCGCTTCTCCTGGAACGGCACCTCGAACATGAACGCGATCGAGGAAAAGACGGAGGGGGAGCATCCGGCCTACGGCGGGCGCTACAACCGCGTCATCAAGTCGAAGGACCCGGTCTCCAACGAACACGATTGGAAGCACGTCCTGGCCGAGATCGAGTCGTACAACGACCGCGAGGGACACAAAGGCTTGGGCGACGAGCAGGACATCCCGAACCGCGTGACGTACCCGAACGGCGAGTTCCGCGAGACCGCGTTCACCAACGGCACGCAGAACCCCAACGAGCGCCAGGTCCTCATCTTGAACCGTGCGATCAAGTCGCTCGAGGACGCGCTCGCGCGCCGCGAGGCCGGCGAAAAGGACGCCAAGCCGGATTTCGAGGTCAACGAGGTCATCTTCAGTGATTTCGTGCTCACCTACATCCCGGTCGTGGAGGCGACGCGCCACTGGCTCGGCGCCGCGCTCAAGTTCTACGGCAAGGACGAGATGAAGAACCACGTGAAGGTCACCGGCGTGTTCGACCAGCAGTTCATCGCGCCGGACGGCTGGGGCGCGGCGGCCTCGATGGACGGCATGCTCGTGCAGCGGCCGATGGGCAAGAGCATCTTCCCGTTCCGCTCGGAATTCGTGGCGGTGACGAAGCTCTACGCGTACATCCGCCTGCTCGGCGGGACCGACAAGATCGACCCCGACGGCGCGCCCTCGCGCGTGCACCTCTGGCACGACAAGACGACGGTCATCAAGACCGTCGAGCGCGACGCGGCCGGCAAGGAGACCCGCTGGGTCGACGCCTTCACGCGCTCGCTCAACAACAGCGGCCACTTCCAGAGCCTCGAGAGCCAGGACTGGTACCACTTGACCGCGGTCTCGAAGTTGGCCATGCATTTCGAGGACTCCATTATTAAGGTAGCGGAGAACGAGCCCGAGTATGCCAAGGAGTTCGACGTGGCGGTGGTCATGAGCGTGCTGGCGCACA
This sequence comes from Elusimicrobiota bacterium, assembly GCA_016212845.1. Taxonomy (GTDB): domain Bacteria; phylum Elusimicrobiota; class Elusimicrobia; order UBA1565; family JACRDR01; genus JACRDR01. The sequence goes on along the minus strand of JACRDR010000133.1, from coordinate 4,546 downwards.
CCACGGGCCACACCATCTACGACGAGGGCATGTACGAGCAGGCCAAGGCGCTGACCGCCTCCCTCACCGACCGGGACTACACGGCGGTCGCCGCCGTCATGGAAGTCGTGATGGGCCTGCCGACCAAGAACATCAAGCCGGTCGACATGGACGCGGTCCGCGACGGCGTCGCCCGCTACGTGAACTTCCTTTATTGGTACGACCAGAAGGCGAAAGAGGACCGCTCCCTCAACCGCATGAGCTACCGGAAGGCCCTCAACATCGGCCTGGGCATGGCCGGCAAGTCCCCGTACGGCCTGCGCACCGCCTTGAACATCCTCTTCTGGAAACCCAACCAGGACGAGGCCGAACTCAACAAGCTCATGCGCGAAGCCTGGAAGAAGGGCCTCAAGATGCCGACGTCCTTCCCCGGCGACGACGACTCGAAGGGCACTCCCCAGGCGCCTTCCGCGTAAATACAAGAAATTAAAGGCCGCGGAATTCAGTTTTCCTGAAGATCAAATAATCACGTAAATATAGTGATTATTTGCTTGCCCCTGGCTTTCGAGGCCGCTCGCCCGCGATCCGGCTACCCTCCAAGTGTAGGTGGGAGAGGGGGAAGACCATGGAAGAGCGAGCGATCGGAACGAGCTGGGCCCAGGCCTTGAGCGAGCTGGGGACGATTCTCAAGCTGGACGCGACGCAGGCCGAGCTGATGCTGGAAGACGCCTGTCGCCGCGAGCCTCACGTGTGCCGCCGCTGCGGCAACGAGCGCATCTATCGCTTGGGCGGCGGCCGCCTGCGCTGCGCCGAGTGCCGCTATTCGTTCCGCCCGTTCACCGGGCGCTGGCTGGGCCGCCACCGGCTCCCGGCGACGGTGTGGCTGGCGGCGATCAAGTGCTTCGAGCTGGGTTTGGGAGCGCGCGAGCTGGCGCAGGTCGCCGAGCTGAGCCTGCCCACCGCCGCGGAACTCGAGCGCACGATCCAGATGTCCTTGGCCGCGCTGGATCCCCAGTGGACGACCGTGGTGCGCGCCTGCGCCTCGGGCGGCGACGTGACTCGCAGCTTCAAGATCCGCCAGCAGGGCGACGGCGTGAAGGTGGAGGCCCTGCCCGAGGCCGGCGACGACGTGCGGATCGACCTGCCGCCGGCGGGTTCGACGCCGGACTCGCTGCGCGCCTTCCGGGCCGGCGTGCGCCGCTGGGCGCGGCTGCCGGCCGACCGGCTCGCGCTCAAGCTCAAGGAGTGGGAGCTTCGCAGCAACCGGCGCACCGGACTCTTCGAGCTCGCGCTCGAGGCCTTGGTCCGCTACATGCCGGCCGGAGTCGCGGACGCCTGATCGGGTTCCACCTCTCCCATGGAACTCATCCGGTTCGTCTCGATCCTCTCGCTCGGGCTCACGGGGTTGTGCATGGTCCTGCTGACGGTGCTGGACCGCCCCGTGGAGCCCGAGCGGGAGATCGGCTCCCGCCGAATTTAGTATCGTAATCCCACCTCGTTTTCAGGAGAACTCCCATGGAAGACGTCCTCATTCTCGGCGCGAAGCGCACCCCCATCGGTTCGATCAACGGCTCCCTTTCCAGCTACACCGCCCCGCAGCTCGCCGCGAAGGCGATCAACGCCGCGCTCGAGCAGGCCGGCATCAAGGCGGACCAGGTCTGCGAGGTCGTGATGGGCAACGTCATCAGCGCGGGCATCGGCCAGGCCCCCGCCCGCCAGGCGATGATCACCGCCGGGATACCTACCGCCGCGGGCGCGACCACCGTCAATAAGGTCTGCGGCTCCGGCATGAAGTCGGTGATGATGGCGGCGCAGTCGATCCGCTTGGGCGACTCCGACATCGCGGTCGCCGGCGGCATGGAGTCCATGTCCAAGGCGCCGTTCATCCTCGAGAAGGCCCGCTCCGGCTACCGACTGGGCCACGGCCAGCTCGTCGATTCCATCATCAAGGACGGCCTCTGGGATCCCTACGGCAACATCCACATGGGCGACTGCGGCGAGCAGTGCGCCGATAAGGAAAAGATCTCCCGCGCCGAGCAGGACGAGTACGCGATCTCGACCTACAAGGCCGCACAGAAGGCCCAGCAGGACGGCGCGTTCAAGGAAGAGATCGTCTCCGTCGACGGCATCGAAGTCGATGAGGAGCCGACGCGCGCCTCCTTCGACAAGATCCCGAAGCTCAAGCCCGCCTTCAAGGCCGGCGGCACGATTACCGCGGCGAATTCGTCGAAGCTCGACGACGGCGCGGCCGCGCTCGTCCTGTCGTCGGTCAAGGCCGCGGCGGGCAAGACGCCGCTCGCGCGCATCAAGGGGTGGGCGACGTTCTCCCAGGACCCGGTGTGGTTCACGACCGCCCCGGCCGGCGCGATCAAGAAGCTCCTCGAGAAGGTCGGCTGGAAGAAGGAAGAGGTCGACCTCTACGAGATCAACGAGGCGTTCTCGGTCGTCACGCTCGCGTGCATGAAGATCGTCGGCATCCCGCGCGAGAAGGTGAACGTCAACGGCGGCGCGGTCGCCCTCGGCCACCCGATCGGCGCCTCCGGCGCGCGCATCCTCGTCACGCTGATCCACGCGCTCAAGCAGCGCAACCTGAAGAAGGGCGTGGCCGCGATCTGCCTCGGCGGCGGCGAGTCCGTCGCGATCGCGATCGAGCGCTAAACGGCGTCACTCAGCGCGCTGTTCCTAGCCGCCGCGGCGGCCTGGGCGATCCCGCAGCAGCGGGGGACGCTCAAGTCGGCGTTCGAGACCGCGATCGAGCTCAACCGGTCGTCCGTCGTCCCGATCCTCGACGGCTGGGTCCAGCGCGACGGCGACATCGTCACCATCATCGCCGCCGATCGCGAGGCCGCCTACGAGATCTCGTCGGTCGTGGAGGCGGCGCTCTACGAGGAACTGCGGGTGCCGCACACGTCCGTCTACGCCGTCGCGAAGACGCGTCCCGACTGGACGACCGAGGACCTCCTAAAGCACCTCGACTCCCTGTTAGGGGACGCTCCCTACGAGATGACCTTCTCGTTCTACGAGAACGTGCGGTTCGAGCCGACCCCGGCGCTGCGGGCGAAGCTCGCCGCCGTGCGCAAGAAGGGCCGCATGCCGATCTTCCTGCGCTACGGCTCCTTCGGCATCCCGTCGATGTAGCCCGGCTGAAATAATGGGGCGGGCCCTCGCGTATGAGGGGCATGAATCCATTCTCCTTCTCCGCGTGGTACGGGTCGCTGGCCGCCGGCGTGCAGACGTCGCCGTTTCCCGTCCGCAACGGCTGGGTCGTGCGCCAGGGCGACGTCGTCATGATCGTCGCCGCCGATCGCCAGACCGCCTACGAGATCGAGCGCGACGTCGTCGCGCGAGTGCATCCGGACAAGAACCTCCTCCCGGGGCATCCGACGACGGTCGCGAGGACGGACCCGTCCTGGACGACCCGGGACCTCTTGATCTCGCTCGACGCGCTACGCCGCCACAGCCGCTTCAAGGTGAAGACCGTCATCTACGAGAACCTCCGGTTCGAGCAGACGGCGGAGATCCGCGCCAAGGTCTCAATCCTGCGGGCGAAGGGCATCCTCGCGCTGTTCATGTACTACGGACGGTTCGGTATGGAGCATTAATTTCCTAGAATCGGGCGCGTGAGCGTCCCCGAAGACGGCTATCCGCTCCAGCTGCGCGACGAGCTGTTCGCCCTGTTCTTGTCCTGCCTGGGCTCGGGCGATCCGGCCGCCAAGTTCAAGAAGGGCGTGGAGGCGGTCTCGGCCCGCACGAGAGGCAGCTGGGTGAAGGAAGCCTACGTCGACGACCGCTCGCCGCGCTACGAGCAGGCGCTCAAGGAAGCCGCCGCGCTTCCCAAGGAGCTCGCCCGGCGCGAGGTCCACGTCGCCCGCATCCTCTTCAACCTCGGCCTCTTCTTCGACTGCCACGAGTATCTCGAGCCGCTGTGGAAGGAGTCGAGCGGGAGCATCAAGCGCTCGCTGCAGGGGCTCATCCAGGCGGGCGCCGGCTTCCATAAGCTCGAGCTCGGCTCGAACGAGGGCTGCTCGCGGCTGCTCTCCGACGCGGCCGACAAGCTCTACGACGCGCCCGGGGCGGGCCTGCAGGCCTTCGCCGAGTCCCTCGACGACGCGTCCGCCAAGGCCTCGAGCGGCGAGCTGACGATCGAGCAGGCGCCGCGCCTCGCCTCCGACGGACTCGACCTCTAGTAGTAATGTAGAATTCTCCCGTGTTCCCCTTTCAATTAGGCGCGCGGCCGAAGCTTTCCGATCTCGTCGAGATCGCCCGGCACGGACGCTCGGTCCGCTTCGCTCCCGGCGCCCGCGCGCGCGTCGCCGCCGCCCGCAAGCTGCTTCTCAAGCGCGCCTCCGAGGCCGAGCCGGTCTACGGCGTCAACACCGGCTTCGGCGAGCTCGCCTCCCGCCGCATCGCGGCCGGCGACCTCGACCAGCTGCAGGTTAACCTCGTGCGCAGCCACGCCGCGGGCGTGGGCGAGCCCCTGCCGCCCGACGTCGCCCTGGCCATCGTCTTCCTGCGCGCCAACGAGCTCGCGTACGGCCGCTCCGGCTGCCGTCCCGAGCTCGTCGAG
>JACRDR010000132.1 GCA_016212845.1 Elusimicrobiota bacterium | reverse complement strand
TCCCAAGCCGACGATCGTCCTGCTGCACGAGACCGGCGGCCGCAAGGAAAACTGGTACTCCCTGGCGCGGGTGATGGCGAAGGAGGGCTACGGCTACATGGCCGTCGACTTTCGCGGCCACGGGGCCAGCCAGTCGCCGCCTCCGGGGCTGCCGGCGAATTGGCGGAAGTTCCCGGCGCCGACCAAGGCGTCCAACGAGTGGAACAACCTCGCGCTCGACGTGGACGCCGCCGTCGAGTACCTGACGTCCCAGAACGTGCCGATCACGTCGATCGGCGTCGGCGGCGCGGACGTCGGCTCGAGCATCGGCCTGAAATACGCGGCGGTCCACAACCAGATGCCGTTCCTCTTCATGCTCTCGCCGGGCATGAGCTACCGCGAGATCCTCACCGTGAACGCGATCCGCGCCTACACGAAGCGGCCGATCCTGCTCGTGGTCGGCGCCGACGACAACCGCTCCACCCGCGAGACCGCGATCCTCTACGAGTTCGCGAAGCGCTCGGCCGGCGCGGAGAACACTCAATTGATCACCGCCGAGCGCGAGCACGGCACCCGCATCCTCGTCGTCAACAAGGACATCGTCCGGCAAATCCTCGATTGGGTCGAGAGCCCGGTGCAGTCCCTCGAGGTCCCCGTCGAGTCCACCGGCACGCCCGAGGGGACCACGACCTCCGGCGGTCCCGACCCGCTGCCCTCCGACGAGCAGCTTCAGGCCCCGGGCGCGGAGTAGCCCCGTGGGGCTTCGGGCCGGCGAGTACGGACGCTTGCCGACGGAGCAGCCCAACCCCCGCACGCGCGGGATCGACCGCCTTTCCACGATCGACGTCGTCCGACGTCTGAACGCCGAGGACGCCCGGGTCGCGCCCGCGGTCGCACGCGAGGCGAAGGAGATCGCCCGCGCCGCCGACGCGATCGCCCAGTCCCTGGCCGCGGGCGGCCGCCTCTTCTTCTTCGGCGCCGGCACGAGCGGCCGCCTCGGCGTGCTCGAGGCCGCGGAGTGCCCGCCCACCTTCAGCACGCCGCCCTCCTTGGTCGTCGGCGTCATCGCCGGCGGCAAGGGCTCGATGTTCAAGGCCCGCGAAGGCGCCGAGGACGACGAGCGCGACGGCCGCCGGCAGGCCGCGCGCCGCGCGCGCCGCGGCGACGTGCTCGTCGGCATCGCCGCCTCGGGCGTGACGCCGTTCGTGCTCGGCGCGCTCGCCGAAGGCCGCCGCTTGGGCTGCCGCACCGTCCTGATCTCGTCGAACCGCCGGCCCGCGGGCTCGGCCGCCGAGATCGTCATCAGCCCGCAGGTCGCGCCCGAGGCGCTCTCCGGCTCGACGAGGCTGAAAAGCGGCACCGCCGCCAAGCTCGTCTTGAACTCCATGACCACCGCGGCGATGATCCGCCTTGGCAAGGTCTACGACCATTGGATGGTCGATCTCAGGCCCACCAATCACAAGCTTCGGCTGCGCGCCGAGCGCATGACCGCCGACCTCGCCGGCGTCTCGCCCGCGAAGGCCAAGGCCGCGCTTCGGCGCGCGGGCGGCGGCGTGAAGCTCGCGATTCTCTGTCTCAAGACCGGTCTCGCGCCCGCGCGCGGCGAGGCGCTCCTGCGCGCGGCCGAAGGCTCGCTGCGCGCCGCCCTGGAGGCCGCATGAAGGGGAAAGTGATCGTCGACCGCGTCGGAAGCCAGGCCCTCAAGGGCAATTTCCTCGGCGACCCGAACGTGCGCGACCTCGTCGTGTATCTCCCGCCGGGCTACGGCGAGGAGAAGGGCCGCCGCTATCCCACGCTCTACTACCTGCCCGGCTACACCGGCACCGCGCTCGCGGTCGTCGGCCAGAACCCGTGGAAGGAGAACCTCGCCGAGCGCCTCGACCGCCTCATCGAGGAGGGGGACGCCGCCCCCGCGATCCTGGTCATCGTCGACCCGTTTACCCGCTACGGCGGCAGCCAGTACGTCGACTCGGCCGGCACAGGGAACTACGAGCGCTACGTCGCCGGTGAGCTCGTACCCTACGTCGACGGCAAATTCGCGACGATACGCGACAGGTCGGGCCGCGCGCTCTTCGGCAAGTCCTCCGGCGGCTTCGGGGCGTTCTGGCTCGGCGCGCGGCACTCCGAGCTGTGGGCGCACGTCTGGAGCCACTCCGGCGACGTCGGCTGGGAAACCGCTTTTCTGCGCGAGTTCGCGCCCTGCGTCAACCGCCTCGAGAAATACGGCGGCGCCTTCGCCGGATTCTTGCGCGAGTTCAACAAGACGCCCGCGCGCAAGCGCGGCGAGCTTCCGCACGATCTCGTGATGATGGCCGGCATGTGCTCGTGCTACTCGCCGAACCCGAAGTCCCCGCTCGGCTTCGACCTTCCATTTGACGAGCGCACGGGCGAGAAGATCGACTCGGTTTGGCGCCGCTGGCTCGCCTTCGATCCGTTGAATTGGGCCGCGAAGCGCGCCAAGGCGTTCAAGTCCCTTTCGACGTTCGTCTTCGACTGCGGCCGTAAGGACGAGTTCTTCTTGCACCTTGGCTCGCGCGTGCTCGCCCGCGAGTTGAAGCGAGCCGGCGTGAAGCACCGCTACGAGGAGCACGGCTTCGGCCACATGAACATGAACGACCGCTACGACTTGTCGCTGGCGGAGCTGTCGAAGGCCGCCTCCAAATGAAGCGCGTCCTCGGCCTCATGTCCGGCACCTCGGCCGACGGGGTGTCCCTCGCCTTGGCCGGGGTCGGCCGGGGCCTCGAGATCGTCGACTACGCTACCTACGAGTACCCGAAGACGCTTCGCGCCAAGATCCTGGCCGCGCCGGAATTGAGGACGCCGGAGCTCTCCTGGCTCAACTTCGCGCTCGGACGGAATTTCGCCGCCGCCGCGGTCCGCTTCCTCAAAGGCCGCCGCGTCGACGCCGCGGGCTCTCACGGCCAAACCGTCATCCACCTGCCCGATGGGAAGGAGCCTTCCACGCTGCAGATCGGCGAGCCGTCGTTTTTGGCCGAGGCGCTGGGCGTTCCCGTCGTCTCCGATTTCCGGCCCCGCGACATGGCCGCCGGCGGCCAGGGCGCGCCGCTGGCGCCTTTCCTCGACGAGTTCCTCTTCGGCTCCGGCCCCGCGCGCGCGCTGCAGAACATCGGCGGCATCGGCAACGTCGCGCTGGTGGGCAAGGGCGTGAGGACGCTCGGCTTCGACACCGGCCCCGGCAACTGCGTCATCGACCTCGCGGTCGCGTCGCATACGCGCGGGCGCCAGGCCTTCGACCGCGACGGCCGCCTCGCCCGCGAGGGCAAGCCGGACGAGGCGCTCGCGCGGCGTCTCTTGTCGCTCCCGTTCTTCTCGCGCAAGCCGCCGAAATCCCTCGACCGCGGCGCCTTCGACGCGGAGTTCCTGCACCGGCACTTCGGCGTCATGCTGCGGCGCGCTCCCGAGGACGCGATCGCGACGATCACCCTTTGGAGCGCCCTCACGATCGCCGACGCCTACCGCCGCTTCCTGCCGAGGCGGCCGGCCGAGGTCGTCGTCTCGGGCGGGGGGGCG
>JACRDR010000126.1 GCA_016212845.1 Elusimicrobiota bacterium | reverse complement strand
CGTCGACGACCTGCTGCTGCGCGACCGCGTGCTCAAGGTCGCGCGCCAAGGCCCCGATCCCCGCATCCGCGCGGCGGCGCTCCTGGCGATCGCCTACAACCACGACCCGGCGGACCGCGGGCTCTTCCAGGAAGGCCTCCTCAGCCAGGAGATCACGGTGAGATTTTCCGCCGTCGAGGCGCTCCAGGTGTGGAACCGCGAGGGCGTCGTCCAGGACATCGCCAACGTCGGACGAATGGACCTCTCCAACTTCCTCCAGGTCTACGCCGCGGGCATCGCGCTCCGTAAAGGCGAGCCGGGCGGCCGCGACATCTTGATCCGCCACTGGGACGACCCGGACTGGATCGTCCGCTCCCTCGCCATCCGCTACCTGGGCGAGCTGGGCGTGGCCGAGGACTTTCCGCGCATTCTCTTCGCGCTCGACCGCGAGTCGAACTACTGGGTGAAGGCCGAGATGGCGGGCGCGCTGCTCAAGCTCAACAGGCTGAGGAAGTAGTGAAACTCGAGGGCTTGCGGGCGCTGGCGCTGACGGGCGGGGACTGGGTCATCTACGTCCTGCTGCTCTGCTCGGTCGTGGCGCTCGCGATCATCATCGAGCGCTCGATCGTACTGCTCCGCGAGCTCAAGCAGCTCGACGAGCTGCGAGACCGCGTCCTCTCCAAGCTCGGCTCCGACGATCTCGCCTCGGTCGCGAAGGAAGCCGCCAAGGTCCCCGGGCTCGCCAGCCGCGTCCTTCGCGCGGGTCTCGCGCAGGCGAAGGCCGGCCCCGCCGTCGCCGAGGAGCACATGGCCGCCGAGACGCTCTCCGAGCGGCAGGAGCTCGACCGGCGCCTCCTCATCTTGGGCACCCTCGGCAACAACGCCCCGTTCGTCGGCCTCTTCGGCACGGTGCTCGGCATCATCAAGGCCTTCCACGATCTCTCGTCGAACTCCGCCGCCGGCCCCGAGGCGGTGATGCAGGGCCTCTCCGAGGCCCTCTTCGCCACCGCGGTCGGCTTGTTCGTGGCGATCCCGTCCGTCGTCTCCTACAACTACTTCCAGAAGCGCGTGAAGGACCTGATCGCGGGCGGGGAGTCGTTGAACCGGCTCCTGCTCGCGCGCCTCAAGGCGCAGTAGCAGCGGTCTTGAAGTAGGGGCGGATTGCCCCTATCCTATATAGGCTCCGAATGGCCACGGTCAAAAACGACTCCGAGGCGATCACCGACATCAACATCACGCCCATGGTGGACGTGGTGCTCGTCTTGCTCGTGATATTTATGGCGACCGCGCCGCTCTTGGCTCGCCGGGCGCTCTCCGTGCAGCTGCCCAAATCCGCGAAGGCCGACCGAGCGGCCACCGAGACGGTGCGCATCGAGCTGAATTTGAAGCGCGAGGTCCTCTACGAGGGACGCAGGCTTTCGCTGGCCGACCTCGACCGCGAGCTGAAGCGTCTCGTCGAGCTTCAGCCCGCCACCCCCGTCGCGCTCGCCGCCGACGAGAAATTGCCCTACGGCGACATCGTCACCGCGCTCGATACGATCAAGGGGGCGGGGGTCAAACGCATCGGCCTGGAGGCGCGGCGGTGAGCGCGGTCGCCTCCCGTCCGCCGGTCCTCGAGGCCTTTCGGCGCCTCTCGCTGTACCAGAAGTCCGTGGGCGCCTCGATCGCGGCGCATCTGCTCCTCTTCGGCTGGCTGAACCGCACGCCGGACCTGGGGCCCGCGCAGAAGCTGGAGCCGGACCCGATCGACGTCGACCTCCGTACGCCGTTTCGTCCGCGCGACCCGAAGGACACGCGCTCGCCGGGCGCGATGAAGGGCGCTCCCGCGCCCTTGGCGTTTAAGACCGCGGCGATCCCGCTTCCGCTGCCGCCGCAGCAGACCCAGCCCGCCGCCGCGCCGAAGATGGCCGAGGGCGACGGCAAGCCGTCCGAGGAGAAGGCGAAGGAGTGGGTCGTGCCGACGGACAAGACGAAGACGCTCACCGCGCCGACGCTCGACTCCGCGCCCGCCGAGCAGCGTCCGGCGATGACGTCCGCCGACGGCACGGGCCCCGGCGGCATGAACGGAAAGGGCGAGGGCACGAAGGGCTCGGGCACCGGCATCGACTGGGTGAACCGCCCGCCGCGCCTGATCAACAAGGAGGAGGTGCTCGCCAACCTGAAGCGCTTCTACCCCGAGCTCGAGCGGCGTGCCGGGCGCGAGGGCAAGGTGCTGGTGCAGCTCGACATCGGCGAGGACGGCAACGTCCGCGCGGTCCAGGTGCTCAACTCCGCGGGCGAACTCTTCGACGAGGCCGCTCAAAAAGTCGGCCGGCTGATGCGCTTCGAGCCGGAGCTCAAGGCCTCCCTGCCCGTCCGAAGCCTCAAGAAGCAGTCGATCTACTTCCAGCTCACCAACGACTAGTGGGACGCCGCTGGTTCCATTCCCCGAAGTACACCGTCGACGTCGGAGCGCACACCTTTCCGACCGTCAAGTTCCAAAGGACCGCCGAATCGCTCGTCGCCAAAGGCCTGCTTCAGGAGAAGGATAGGGTCGAGCCGACGCTCCCGTCGCGCGACGAGCTCAAGCTCGTGCATACCGACGAGTGGTGCACGCGGGTGCTCGACGGGACGATGACGCTCGACGACGAACTGCGCGCCGAGCTGCCGTGGTCGCGGGCGCTCAGCGACGCGCACGCGCTCGCGGTGAGCGGGACCCTGCTGGCGGCGCGCGAGGCGCTGGCGACCGGGCTCGGCGTCCACGTGGGCGGAGGCGCGCATCACGCCTTCGCGGCGTACGGCGAAGGCTTCTGCCTGCTCAACGACCTCGCGGTCGCGGCCGCGAAGCTGCGCGCGGAAGGCGCGGTGAAGCGCGTGCTGATCTGCGACCTCGACGTGCACCAAGGCAACGGCACCGCCTCGATCTTCAAGAAGAATCTCGACGTGTTCACGTTCTCGATGCACCAGGAGGAAGGCTACCCGAAGATCCGGGAGCGCAGCTCGCTCGACGTGGAACTGCCCGCCGGCACGCGCGACCGGGAGTACCAGGACGCGCTCACCGACCGGCTGCCGGGCGCGCTCGACGCGCATCGCCCCGACCTCGTCTTGTACCAGGCCGGCGCGGACGTGCACGAGCGCGACCTGCTGGGGGGGCTGAAGCTCACCGACAAGGGCGTCGCCGCGCGCGACCGCTTCGTGTTCGAGGCCTGCTTGCGGCGGGCGATCCCGATCGCTCTGACGCTGGGCGGCGGCTACTCGCCGAAAATCGAAGATACGATCGCGCTGCACGCCGGCACGGTCAAGGAAGCCCTCTCGGTTTTCCGCTGACGCGGGGCTTCCCTCCTATCATGCCGGTCTCTAATTAGTCCCAAGCGAAGGAGCCTAACACTACGGCGACGCTGACATGCCAGCCGACGAACAGGACGAACGGCCATTCCGTGGTCCAGCCCCTCGTATTTAGGGCCATCGCGGCCCACGCCCAAGAGGCGCCCAGCGCCGCGGCGACGGCCAGCCGTCGGAAGCCTACCGGGGCGGCGAGCGAAGAGAAGAGCGCCAGCACCAGCAGAGCTCCCAAGGCTCCGGCGAGGGGGAAGCCCGCGTCGATAGAGCCGACCGCCTTGCCCATCGCCGCGAAACTGAAGAGCATGCACACGTAGATGATCGCAGAGCCTCCCAGCCAGCCCAAAAAAGGGAGGGCGTCAAAAGAGCGCTCGTACGAAACCAGGCGAAGGGCGAGCGCGACCGCGAGGGCGAACCCGGCTCCGGGAATGAGGTCCATCGGGCCGCGCTCCACGCTAAAGGTCACGGCCGAGGCGAGTCCGGAGACGGCTGCCGCTAAACCGAATATCAGGAAGGCCTTCATGCCGCGAACCTCGCCTTAAGGCGCCGTGGAAGCGGACGGCACGACGACGCGGCCGCGCGGCGGGCGGCGAACGCGTCGTAGGCCGCGTCGCGCAGAGGCTTCGGGACCGCCTCGAATGCCCGCGCGAGCAGGGTCCAAAGACCGCCGAGCCGGGCGAGGGCGGCCAGCGCCGCGTCCGAGCGCACGAGCGTTTCGCCGCCGGCGACGAGCACCGCGGTGTCCGCCGGCGGGAAGGCGCAGGCGAGCTTCCCGTAGGTCTCGCCGCCGAGCGGCGCGAAGGTGAGGAGTCCGCCGCGGTCCTCCTCGGCGAGGAATCGCACCCACGCGTCGCAGAAGCCGCACTCCGCGTCGTAGAAGAACGTCGCGGGCGTCCGGCGGGGGGAGATCCACGCCGGGTCGAAGGTGAATAGGTGGATGAGGAGCATCCCGGCGCTCAGGTCCGCGAAGTCGACGAGGACGATCAGGCTCGCGTGCATGAGGACCGCCGCGAGCCAGAGCCACGGCCGCAGGCGCTTCGACAGCGCGAGCGGGGCGTAGGCGGTCTCGAGCAATAGCGCGCCCCAGGTACCCAGCGACAGCAGCGCCGGCGGCAGGGAGAGCAAGAGCGCGTTGAGCGGGCCGGGCCGCGCGAGCGGGTTCTGCAGCACCCAGGAGAGCGCGGTGCCGTCGAGCCACGAGGCGCTGTAGAGTTTGTAGGCGCCGCTGTAGCTGTAGCCGAGCGCGAGCACCGCCCAGGCGGCGGCAAATAGCGGCTGGGGCAGCCGCCAGTTCTTTTCGCCGGAGGGGATCGCGGCGTGCGCGAGCAGCAGCCAGCCGACGTAGGGGATGCTGGGGTTGGCGATCAGCGGATTGCGGCCGAGCGCGCAGGCCCACAGGTACCAAAGGCCGGCGGCGGCGGCCCGGTCGCGCACGCCCGCGGCCAAGGCGAGACCGAGCGTCGCGCCCAACGCCAGCGTCGCGGAGGCGGCGAGCGGCGAGGACGCGAGCGCGAAGACGTTCGGCAAAAGCCCCCACAGCGGGCTCGCCGTGGGATCGGGCAGCGTCCCCGCGGCGGAAAAGAGCTCGCCGCCCCAATAGACGAGCCGGGTGAAATGCCACGCGAGGTAGAGCCCGAGCGCGGCGCGGAAGAGGACGTACTGGCGGCGCGTCCAGCCGTTCTTATCTAGCGACATCGGACCTCCACGCGGCGCGAAACCGACGAGGGCGTGCCCCGGCGCGGCTCGTAGACGATCGCCGCGCTTTCGACGCGGCCGGGGCGTTCGCCCATTTCGCGAAGAAGCGGAGCGCTTCCGCAAAGCGCCTTTTCGAGGACCGGACCGCGCAGAGTCTCGGGCAGTACGGGCCCGTAGGACAGCGCCGCGCCGTAGACGTTGCGGCGGTTGTAGGGCCCGCGCATCCGCTGCCCTGGTCCGACCGCGCGGGAACGGAGCCGCCCGTGCTCGCGCCACTCGACGCGAAAGCGCGTGGAAAACGTCTCGAGGCCTTTGGCGGTGCAAAAGACTTTCGGCGCGGGCGAGGCGGCGGTGGCGGCCGCGAGCGCTTTGAGCGGCGTGACGCCGGAGAGGTCTCCCGCGATCTGCGCCAAGCCCAGGACCGCCATCGCCCAGCCGAGGCGGCGCACTCGGGTGCGCTCGGTCTTCGGCGAGTCGTCGAGCACGTCGATGCCGGCCAGCATCTCGCCGAGGCGTTCTTCCTCAACGAGCCCCAGCCCGCACTCGGCGTCCCAGCGAACGGGATTTCGAAACGTCCCGAACAGCATGTCCCAAAGGGGGAGGTCGCCGTAGTTGTAGGCGTGCACGCCCTTCTGGTGGTGGAGGCGGTGGCTCTCGGGACGCTGGAAGAAGAACCCGAGCCAATGCGGCGTCGAGACGTTCCAATGGTAGACGAGCTCCGCGAGTCCCGAGAGCAGCACCGCCCCCGCGGACGCTTCGAGCGAGAGCCCGAGCAAGCCCGAGGTCACGAGGCTGCAGATCGCGCCGTCGGCGGCGATCTCGAGCGGGTGCTTGTAGAAGCTCGTGATCACCTCGATGCGGCTCGCGCTGTGGTGGATCTGATGGAACCAGCGCCACAGGAAGTCCGAGCCGTGGCGCGCGCGGTGCCACCAGTAGAAGACGAAGGTCAGGATGAGGTAGCCGAACAGCGCGCCGGCGACGGGGCCCAGAGGAATCGTGAAGAGCCGGTGCGTCTCGAAGAAGCGGTCGAAGCGCGGGCTGAGAAAATAGACGACCGCGACCTGCGCTCCGTTAAGAAGGGCGGCGCGCGTCCACCAGCCGGCGATTTCGGGCCAGCGCTGCCCCGGCCGCTTCGCCTCCACCCACGCCATCAGCGCCGCGACGGCGCCGACCATCAACGCGATCGTCATGACCCCTCCTCACGCGCGGACTCCTGCCCACACGGACGCGAACGACTCGTCGACGAGCTCGGTAAGAGG
>JACRDR010000129.1 GCA_016212845.1 Elusimicrobiota bacterium | reverse complement strand
GTTGGCCTTCATCCAGTGGCAGTTGGTGCAGGCGTAGCCGGTGAAGGCCACCAGCACGGGCTTGTTCTCACGGCGCGCGCGATCCAAAGCCTCGCGGAACTGGTTCTTGGCCCAGCGCTCCTCGGGGGCGTGCGGGACGTAGGCGTCGAGCTCGCCCAGCCGGGCTCCGAACATGCCGGGGATGAGACTGATGGCGAAGACCAGCAAGGCGCAGCCCGAGACGACGCCGGCACGCTCTCCGAGAAGCTTCGTCGCGACCAGGTAGCCGCCGCCGCCTCCGGGGAAGTGCTCGATGAGGTTCGAATAGGCGATCGAGATGACGAAGATCGTCGCCGCGGTCATGACGACGAGGATCAGCGCCAGGTGCGTATGCGCGCCCAATGCCCGGAACGCCTCGTCGGGGCCGTACGCGGAGGAGGAGAGACCGTCGGCCCCGAGCCCGACCCAGGCGAGAAACGCCACCAGCGATATCTTGTGAAAGACCTCGGGGTCTCGGATGTCGCGAGGTTTGCCGAAGAGGAATTCCTTCACGCGCGGCGGCATGGACCTACGGTAGCGGGCCGGGGCGTTATGAATCCATTATCGCGCGCCGCAACAATGCGGGCCCAAGGCCCCAGCTCGTTCCGGGACGTTCGCGCGATCTTATTTCAGAGGCCCTAGGACCCGTGGACGGAATGCCCTTCAGGCCATACCGCGGTCAAGGCCCGCGCGCCATACTCCGCCTAACGCCGCAACCCAGACAACACGGGAGGTAGTCATGAAGAAGCTGCTGATGCTGTGCCTCGTAGCCTGCGCCGCCAACTCCGCCCACGCCCAGCTCGTCGCGCCCGCCGCCCAGGGGCTCCTCAATAAGTTCGCCGGCTCCGCCGGGAGCTTCGGCGGCGTCGCCGGGGCGGTTCCCGCCGCGGTCGTCGCGGTCAAAGACGTGACGCCGGTCGCCGACCAGCTGCAGTTCCGCGGAGGCGGCGGCCCCGGCCATCACGGCGGGAATCATGGCTACGTTCAGCGCTATCAGAGCGGGACCTATTACAACGAGTGGCAGGCCCGCCGGGAGATGCAGCATATGGCGCGCCGCCTGGAGTACTCCGGCAACCGCATCGTCTCCGCGTACGTGGACAGCTGGGGCTACGGCCGCAACCGGTCCTACTACTTCGTGATTCAGTACACCGGCAACAGCCGCCGCTGGTAACGGCTTAGACGTCTCGAAGGCCCCCGGAAGGGTGATTCCGGGGGCCTTCGTCTTTCTGGTGCCGATTACCCCCATCCCTCTGGGCCCCCTAGGCACGTTTTAGGGGGCCGGAGGTCTCTGGGTCTTGAGGGGGGTCCGTGGTATCGTCGCTCCATGCTTCGATACCCTCTGCTCCTCGCGCTCCTGCTCGCGTCCGCCCCGTCCTGGGCGGCCGAGGGCAAGATCGCGTTCCAAAGCACCACCCTCTCCAACGGCCTGACGGTCGTGACCCACGAGGACCGGTCCATGCCGGTCGTCGCGGTCAACATCTGGTACAAGGTCGGCTCCAAGAACGAGCAAATCGGCCGCACGGGCTTCGCCCATCTCTTCGAGCACTACATGTTCGAAGGCTCGGCGCACTCCCCCTCCGGCGAGTACTTCCAGAAGATCTTCGGCATGGGCGGCGTCACCAACGCCAACACGACGCTCGACCGCACCGACTACTTCGCGATCGTCCCCTCCGAGAACCTGGAGGAGGTGCTCCGCCTCGAGTCGGACCGCATGGGCTTCCTCCGCTCGAGCATCAACGCGAAGAGCCTCGACAAGCAGCGCGCGATCGTGAAAAACGAGAAGCGCCTCGGCGAGAACAAGGCCTACGGCGGCCTCTTCGAGGACCTCTCCGACACCGCCTGGCCGCAGGGCCATCCTTATAAGTCCGCGGTCATCGGCTCGATGCAGGACCTCGACGCCGCGGCGGTCGCCGACGTGAAGGCCTTCCACGAGACCTGGTACAACCCGAACAACGCGGTGCTCGTGATCTCCGGCGACTTCGACACGCCGGACGCGCTCGCCAAGGTCCGCAAGTGGTTCGGCGGGCTTCCGGCCGGCGCGACGCCGCCGGCGCTCAACGTCCCCTCCGTCGCGAACGTGGGCCGGACCACCAAAGTCGTCGAAGACGAGAAGGCGCAGGTGCCGCTCGTCATCCTCGCTTACCGCATCCCCGGCAAGGGCAAGCCCGGCTGGAACGAGATGTCCGTCGTCTCCCAGGTGCTGGGCGGCGGCCGCACGTCCCGCCTCGTGCGCACGCTGCAGTACGAGCGCCAGATGGCGGTCGAGGTGAGCGCGCAGGTTTTCGGCTTCCTCGAGAACGACCTCTTCTTCGTCGAGGCCGTGCCCGCCCCCGGCGTCACGGTCGCCGCGCTGACCTCGGCGGTCGAGGCCGAAATCGCGAAAGTCGGCCAGAACGGCATCCAGCGCAAGGAGCTCAACCGCGTGAAGGCCGGCATCCGCACCGCGCGCCTCGACGCGCTGCAGACCGCCGGCAACGTGGCCGAGGCGCTCGCCGAGGGCCAGGGCGCCTTCGGCAGCCCGTCGGCGCTGGAAGACCAGGCCGACCAAGTCTTGAAGATGCGCACGAAGGACGCGACCGCCGCCGCGGGCCGCTACTTGAAGCCGGACAACGCCGCCGTGCTGACGATCAACCCGAAGACCGGAGCGCCCCAATGAAGCGCCTACTCCTTCTCGCCGTCCTCGCCGTCCCCGTCGCCGCCCAGGAGGAGCCCGACCGCGGCACGCCGGTGGTACCCGGACAAGCCCGCACGTTCCAAGTGCCCGCGATCCAGGAGTCCGACCTCAAGGGCGGCATGAAGCTCGCGCTTGAGCAGGTGAGCCGCCTCCCGATCGTGTCGGTGCGCCTCGTTCTACCTTACGGCGGCTCGGCCTTCGAGCCCGATGGACGGGCGGGCCTCGCCGGCGTGGTGACGTCGCTCATGTCGGAAGGCACGAGGAACCTTCCCGGCGCGAAGTTCGCCGAGAAGCTCGACGACCTCGGCGCGGTGCTGTCGGTGAACGCGCAGCCCGACGCGATGGTCGCGACCCTATTTACCACGAAGGAGAACCTCGATAAGGCGATGGGACTGATGGCCGACATGGTCCGCCGCCCCGCGCTCGAGCAGAAGGACTTCCAGCGCCTCCAGCAGGAGATGCTCGTCGGGCTGCAGACCGAGCAGGGCGATCCCGGCAAGCTGGCCGGCACGCGCCTCGACTCGACGATCTTCGGCAGCCACCCGTACGGCCGCTCCGCGGACGCGGCGTCCGTCAACGCGATCACCCTCGCCGACGTGAAGTCCTTCGCCGCCTCGAACGTACGGCCCGACGGCGCGACGCTGGTCGCCGCCGGCGACGTCTCTATGCCCGAGTTCCAGAAGCTCGCGGAGAAGCACTTCGGCGCGTGGAAAGCCGCGGGCGGCGCCGCCGCGCTTCCCGCCGACGTCCCCAGGGTCGCCGAGATCGATCCGGCGGCTCCGGCGACCGGCATGACGATCCAGTTAATCGACATGCCGAACTCCCAGCAGTCGGCGATCCGCGTCGGACACCGCTCGATCTCGCGCGACGCGGCCGACTACTTCCCGACGCTCGTCCTGAACTACGTCTTGGGGCAGATGCCGATCACGAGCCGCCTCGAAAAGAACCTCCGCGAGGACCACGGCTGGGCGTACGGCGCCCGCTCGGAGGTCGCCGCGCTCAAGAAGGGCGGCCAGTTCGTCGCCGAGGCCGACGTGCAGACCGACGCGACCGCCAAGGCGCTGCAGGAGATGCTCGGCGAGTTCCAGAAGCTGCGCGACGTCCCCGTCCCGGCCGAGGAGCTCGAGTCGGTCAAGAAGTTCATGGCCGGCATCTTCGTCATGCGGCAGCAGACCGTGCAGACGATCGCCGCGCAGGTGGGCGGCATCGAGCTCTACGGCCTCCCGAAGGACTCGCTCGCGCAGTACCGCGGCCAGGTCATGGCGGTCACGGCCGACCAGGTCCAGGCCGCGGCGCGGGCGCACCTGCGGGCGGGCGACCTCCGGGTCGTGATCTCGGGCGACGCCGCCAAGATCCAAGCCGACCTCGGCCAGATCGCCCCGGTCTCGATCGTCCCCGCCGGCGGCCAGTCCGCGGGCTCCGGCTCCTCGGGCCGGTAGAACTGAAGACGCGCTGAAGCCGCGCGCCCGACATCGAAAAAGCGCCTGAAAAACAGGCGCTTTTTTGTTGTCCCCGAATTCGAGAGTCCCCACCGCCGGAGCCGGCTATCCTGTCGGCATGATCCAATCCATCGCCCTCGCCGCCCTGCTGGGAGTCGTCTTCGCCCCCGCCGCCTCCGCCGAGCTCGACGACGACGAGAATCAGAAGATCGAATATGTCTGCGACGCCGACTGCATGGCGGAGGTGGCGCAAGGAGTCGAGGAGTACGAGAGGATGGTCCAGGAAGAACTCGAAAGCCGCGAGCGCGCGGCCCAGGAAGATCTCGAGCGCCGCGAAGCCCTGAACGCGGAGGAGCGCCAGCGCCGGCTCGAGGCCGCGGCGAGCCGCGGCGGAGAATCGAACAGCCCGTCGGCGCAGTGGGGCCGGCTTTTCGACGACGTGCGCCAGTGGGTGGCGACGGGCGTCGTCGATGCCGCGTTCGCCGCCGGCGACGCGATCCGGCGCCTCGACGCCTCCCGACGGAAGTGCCTGTCCGCCTCCACGCCCGAAGAGGTCGCGGAGTCCCGAGCGGAGGCCGAGGCGATCCAGGAAAGCTTCCCCAAGCTCGCCGACGAGCTGACGCCGCGGCTCGACGACGCGGGCAAGAGCGAGCTGGCGAACGCCTACGCGGGATTGAACGGAGCCTGCGGCGCGCGCTAAGCCAGGGACTTCACGAAACGCTCGATCCGTTCGCGAATCTCGTCGCGGACGGATCGCGTCATTTCCAGCTTCTCTTCCGGCGTGCCGGTGAAGGCGGAGGGATCCGGAAAGCCCCAATGTTCGCGGCGGACCTTGCCCGGAAAGACGGGGCAGCGCTCGGCGCTCGCCTCGTCGCAGACCGTGACGACGAGGTCCCACGGACGGCCCAGCATTGAGGCGACGGACTTCGTCGGATTGCGCGAGATGTCTATGCCGGCCTCGCGCATCGCCTCGACGACGATAGGATTGAGCCTGCCCGGCTCGATGCCGGCGCTCTCGGCCGAAGCCCGTCCCTCGGCCAGCTTATTGAGGAAGGCTTCGGCCATCTGGCTGCGCGCCGAGTTGTGGATGCAGACGAAGAGGACTCTCAGCATCGGGGGATAGTTCAGCATTTAAAAATCCCCGGCCCAACTGGACGCGCTTTTCGTCCCCAAGGGCCCACGGAGGCCTCGGCCCGCAGAAGGTATCGTGGCGGGATGCGGAGTCTCCTGGCCCTCTGCGTCCTCTTCGC
Source organism: Elusimicrobiota bacterium (assembly GCA_016212845.1). Classification (GTDB taxonomy): domain Bacteria; phylum Elusimicrobiota; class Elusimicrobia; order UBA1565; family JACRDR01; genus JACRDR01. The sequence goes on along the minus strand of JACRDR010000129.1, from coordinate 3,890 downwards.
CGTTCCCGCGCGCGCTCAAGTCGAGCGCACCGTCTCGCGCGTGCAGGGCGCGCTCCGCCACCCCGGCGAAGACCCGCTCCGCTCGATCTTCGACGGCGCCGAGCCGGGAAGCCCCGCCCCCGTGATCGCGCCGCGGCCGATGCGCCCGCTGCCGCCCGCGCCCAAACTCAATATCGACCCGTCCCTGCCGGAGGCGAAGGTCTGGAGCGAAGGCTTCGACGAGGTCTACCGCACGCTTCAGCGGAACCTCCGCGAGAACAACGACGGGCAGCGCCACGCCCGGCCGGCGCCGAAGTATCCCGGCACCTACCTCTGGGACTCCGCCTTCATCGCCGAGGTCTGGCGGAAGTGGGATCCGTCGGTGGCCCAAGACGTGCTGCTCTCCGTCCTCCGCAATCAGAAGGGCGACGGGAGAGTGCCGCAGGTGGTCAGCATCCTCGGCACCTCCGATATTTCGAACCCGCCTCTCTTGTCGTGGTCGGCCGCGCGGGTGGCGCGCGACTCGAAAGACTTCTTCTTCGTCGACGGCGTCTACGAGCCGCTCAAGCGCTTTCACGAGTGGTTCCAGGCCAACCGCCGCCATCCCGGCGGCCTATACTTCTGGAAGCACCCCTACGAATCCGGCCTCGACAACTCGCCCCGGTTCGCGAGCCGCGACGAGAAGCGCTTCGACGACACGACGAAACTCGCCTCGCCGGATCTGTCCGCGTACATGGTCCTCGACGCCGAGAGCTTGGCCGAACTCGCGGACCTGCTCGACAAGCGCGACGAGGCGCGGGCCTTCCGCGAGGAAGCGGCCGCGCTGCGCGCGCTCATCGAGGCGGGGCTCTGGGACGAGGAGGCTGGCTTCTACTTCGATCGGAACGTCGACACGGGCGAGTTCGTGAAGGTGCGCGCGATCTCCGGGCTCGTGCCGCTGGTCGCGGGCGTGCCGTCGCCCGAGCGCGCGCAGCGCCTGCGCGACTTCATCGTCGACCCGGCCGGATTCCACACCGCCACGCCGTTTCCCTCGGTGGCGAGGAGCGACCCGGCTTTCGAGAAGGACTGCTGGCGGGGCCCGGTCTGGGTGAACATGGCCTACCTCGCGATGCTCGGCCTCGAGCGCTACGGCTACGGCGACGACGCGAAGTCGCTCGGCCGGGCGCTCGTCGACGGCGTCTACCGGACCTACGCGAACACCGGGAAGTTCGTCGAGTACTACGACCCCGACCGAAACGACTTAGAAGAGCTCTCGCGCAAGAAGGGCAACCTCTACAAGCGCCTCACCCTCGGCTCCAAGCCGGTGAGCCGCTTCGTCGGCTGGACCGGCTTGGTCAATACGATCGCCCTCGAGACGCTCGCGTCCCCTTGACGGAAAGTTATACGTAGATTGCACCCAATCTACGTATAACTTTTAGCGCGCCGCGCGGCCGCCGGCTCGGCGAATGCGCTTGGCGATCTTCGATCGAAGAGGGCGCGGGCGGGATGCCCTCCGACTGGACGGCGGTTTCGGCGCGTCCCCGACCGCCTCTTCGGAGACCAGCCGGACGATGTCCATCGTCGTGACGATCCCCTCCAGCTCGCCGTCGCGCGTGACGAGCACCCGGTGGATACCCCGCTCGGCCATGAGGCGCGCGACGTCGGCGACCGGAACGTCCTCCTCGACGGAGACGAGGTCACGGCTCATCGCCTCGCGGACCGGCGACAGGTCGTGCACCGAGACGGGCTCCGCGATGCGCATCTGCTCCCCCTCCCTATAGAAGGGAGACAGCTGCCCCCGGGCCGCCTCGCTCCCGCGCCTAAGGAGGTCGGTCTGAGACAAGACGCCTAGCAGGCGCCCGTCGTCGTCGACCACGGGAGCGCCGGTCACTCCGTGGCGCAGAAACAGCTCGGCGGCGTCTCGAAGCGAGTCCTCCGGCCCGAGCGTCGACAGCTTGCGGCGCATGATCTCGCGAACGACGACCTCGCTGAAGTCGATGGACATGAAGATATGGTAGCCGATCGGCCTAGACGGGCCGAGAATGCCCTGGTGACGGACGTTTGATAGAATGGCCGCGTGGCGAAGATCCTGGTGGTCGAGGACGAGAAGTCCCTTCTGAAGGGTCTGCGCTTCAATCTCGAGCGGGAAGGACACCGCGTGGTCACGGCGACCGACGGGCAAGCGGGGCTCGACGCGTTCAACCGCGAGAAGCCGGACCTCGTGATCCTCGACGTGATGCTGCCAAAGCTCGACGGTTTCGGCTTCTGCAAGGCGGTGCGCGCCAAGTCGCAGGCGCCGATCGTCATGCTCACCGCGCGCGGAGAGGAAGTCGACCGCATCCTCGGCCTCGAGCTCGGCGCCGACGACTACGTCACCAAGCCCTTCAGCCTCCGTGAGCTCATGGCCCGCGTGAAGGCGATCCTAAAGCGCTCCGCCCCGTCCGCCAAGACCTCGACGATCCGCGCCGGCGGGCTCGAGCTCGACCTCGAGCGCTACGAGGCGCGCATCGGCGGGAAGGCGGTCCACCTGAGCTCGAAGGAGTACGAGCTTCTTCGCTGCCTGCTCGAGGCCGACGGCCGCGCGCTGACGCGCGAGCAGATCCTCGAGAAGGTGTGGGGCTACGAGAAAGGCCTCGAGATGGTCACGCGCACGACCGACCAGCACATCCTGCGCCTGCGCGAGCGGCTCGGCGCCGAGGCCTCGCGCGTGGTCACGGTCAAAAACGTGGGCTACCGCTTCAAGATGGACTGATGGGCCTCTTCCTCGCGGGCGCCGCCGTCTCGGCGATCGCCGCCTTCCTGCTCTTCCACCTTCGCCACGCCAAGCCGCTGGCCGAAGTCTCCTCCGTGGCGGACCGGCTCGCGCGCGGCGAGCACGACGCGCGCGCCCATCTCGATCCCGCGACTCCTCTCGGGCGGCTCGGCATGACGATCAACCTGCTCGCCGAGCGCTTCCAGCACGACATCTCGGAACTGAAGAGGCTGGAGCAGGTACGCCACGAGTTCGTATCGAACGCCTCGCACGAGCTCCGGACGCCTCTCTCCTCGATTAAGGTCTTCGCGGAGACGCTCTCGCAGCCGGTCGCGCCCGCCGAGCACGCGGAATTCGTGCGCGAGATCGAGGAGAACGCCGACCGCATGGCGCGGCTCGTCGACGACCTGCTCTCCCTCTCCGCGCTCGAGAGCGGCAAGCAGCCCCCGAACTTCGAGCGCGTGGCGCTCACCGAACTCATCGCCAAGGCGACCGCGACGGTGAAGCCCCTGGCCGCCAAGAAGAACGTCGTGCTGCGAGTCGAGGCGATGGGCGACGTGCCCGACGTGCGCGCCGACAAGGGACTCCTGCGCCAGGTGCTCCTCAACCTGCTCGACAACGCGATCAAGTACTCCGGCGACAAGGGCGTCGTGCGCGTGAGCGCCGCGCCCGCCGAAACCTTCGTCTCGGTGGCGGTCGAGGACAACGGCCCCGGCATCCCCGCCGAGGACATACCTAGGATCTTCGAGAGGTTCTACCGCGTCGACAAAGCGCGTTCGCGAGAGCAAGGCGGCACCGGCCTCGGCCTCTCGATCGTCAAGCACATCGTCGAGTCGCACGGCGGCGCCGTCACCGTCCACTCCGAGCCCGGCCGCGGCTCGACCTTCCGCTTCACCCTCCCGAAAGCCTAGATGTCATTTGGTTGTGATCCAGGTTTTGCCCTGGATCCATGGAGCCGCCCGCCCGCCGGCGGCTATCATGCCCTCGTCAAAAAAAGGAGACCAATGAGACAACTAGCGATGGCGGCGGCGATGGCGGTCCTGGGGACCGCGCAGGCCATGGCCGCGGACGTAAACGACGTTATCAAGCTGAGCTCCCACCTCAAGAGCCTGAAGTTTTCCGGCGACCTCCGGATCCGCGAGGACGCCGAGTCCCGCAAGACGGTGCAGAAGAACGACCG
>JACRDR010000123.1 GCA_016212845.1 Elusimicrobiota bacterium | reverse complement strand
GGCAAGCCGAGCTCGCGGACGGACGCCCGCTCGACCTCGCTCAAGTCGATCGCCGCGATCCTCTCCGCCGGCGGCGCGGTCGTCATCGACACGCCCGACGCCGACGCCACGAAAGGCAACGCGCTGTTCGAGAGCGGGCGCCTCGTGAACCTGCACGCCTTCTGGGTTCGGAGCGTCGATCTCGAGAAGAAGACGATCACCTTGGTCAATCCCTGGGGCTGGGGCGACGATTCCGATCTCGTCACCCTTACCGAGGGACAGTTCCACGATTCGATGCGGCTGGTATTCGCGAATGCGCTCCATTAGCCTCGCCGTGCTGATCGCGCTGGCCGCTTGCGGCCGGCGGACGTCCGAGCCCCTGCGCGGGGAGCTGGACGTCATGTCGAACACCCAGGGCGAGTTCCGCGACCTGCGGATCGGCGTCGCGAACATCCGCGAGGCCGAGTACGCCGACGAGACGGGCGCGAAGGCGAAGGGGCTCGTCGCGATGATGCGAGTTTACGTGCGCGAGAAGCCAGCGGAGAACGTGAACCTCACCGTGCACCAGGGACAGACGGTCGCGGTATCGGGCTACGCGCTGAAGGTGGACGAGATCCGGAAGGACAAGAACCCCGGAGTCCGGCTGTCGATCGAAGCGCCCGGCTCTTAAGAAGCCCTTTTCAGCTCGAAGTGGAACGTCGTTCCTTTCCCGACCTCGGAGTCGAAGCCGATCTCGCCGCCGTGCTTCTCGACGATCGCCTTCGAGATCGCGAGCCCGAGCCCCGAGCCGCCGCGGGCGTGCCCTTCGGCCTGGGCGAACTTCCCGAAGATCTTCGAGCGGAACTCCAGCGGGATGCCGTCGCCCGAGTCGGTGACTCCGACTCGGACGCGGTCCGCCCGGCCCACCGCCCAGACGCGGACCATGCCGCCGGTCTTCGAGAACTTCACCGCGTTGGAGATGAGGTTGGTGAGCACCTGGGCGAGCCGGTCCTCGTCGCCCCGGACGCGCAGGCCGAAAGCGCCCTCGTGGCGAATCTCGATGCCCGCGTGGATGCCGATCGGCTGGATCAGCTCGACGACGCGCTCGATGAACTCGTTGACGTCGAGGTCTCGCTCCTTGAGGGGCGCGCCGGCCTCGAGATTGGCGAGGTCGAGATACGCCTTGATGAGGTCGACCATGCGGTCGCAGTTGCGCATCGCGAGCCCGACGACTTGGATCGGTCGCTCGAGCTTCGTCGGCGAGATCTCCTCGTGAAGCAGGTGGAGAGCGGTGCGGATCGCCATCAGCGGGTTGCGGAGCTCGTGGCTGGCCATCGAGACGAGATCGTCCTTCATCTTCTCGGCGTGCTTGCGCTCGGTGATGTCGTGGAAGATCGCGCGCACGTACCACGGCTTGCCGCTTTTGAAGCGGCACGAGAGCGAGCCTTCCACCGGGAAATGCCGGCCGTCTTTCGCGACGAGTATCCGCTCGACGCGGACGATGCCCTCGCCGGACATGAGCCGCGCGTTGGTGGCCTTCACGTCGTCTTGATGGCTCGGGTGGATGATCTGATACGACGTGATCTTCTGGAGTTCGCTCTCCGAGTAGCCGAGCTTCTCGCGCCAGGCGCGGTTCACGTAGATGAGCCGGCCTTCCAGCGTCGCGAAGGCGACGAGGTCGTCGATGCTCTCGAGGAGGTCGTGAAGCCCGGCCTCGCTGCGGACGATCGATTCGAGCTCGTCCATCAGAGCCCGCCGTCCATGAGCACGGTCTCGCCGTTCATGTAGGCGTTGCGGTCGGAGACCAGGAACGCGGCGAACGCGGCCACCTCGTCGACCGTGCCGATGCGGCCGAGCGGCACGTGCTTCACGTACTCCGCGAGCCGGTGGTCGGGAAGGTTCTTGCCCACGCCCTCGTCGAGCAGGCCGGGGGCCAGGCAGTTCACCCGGATGCCGTGGCGGGAGAACTCCTTGCAGAGCGCCTCGGTGAAGCCGCGCATCGCGGCCTTGCTCGCGGCGTAGTGCACCGGCGACTCGATCGCGCGCTCGCCGGCCAGCGAGCCGATGTTGAGGATCGCGCCTTTCTTGCGGCGGACCATGCCGCGCGCGAGGGCGCGGGTGGCCAAGAACGCGCCCTTCACGTTGACGTCCATGACGGTGTCCCAGTCCGAGCCTTCCATGAGGGCGATGGGCAACGGCTGGCTGATGCCGGCGTTGTTGACCAGGATGTCGGCGCCGCCCCACTCCTTTTCCACGCGGGCGGCGAGCGCGTCCATCGCCTTTTCGTCGACGACGGAGGCTTTCACCGCCATGGCGCGGCGGCCGTGCGCCTCGACCGCCTTCGCGGTCTCCGCGGCGCCTTGCTCGTCGGAGGAAAAGTTGAAGGCGACGTCGGCGCCTTCCTGGGCGAAGCGGACGCAGAACGCGCGTCCGAGGCCTCGCGAGCCGCCGGTCACGACCGCCTTCTTGCCCTCGAGGAGCATCACGCGAGCCTCCGCGCCAGCGCTTCGGCGTCCTTTTTCATGCCGCGGAGATACTGGCTGTCGAGCGCTCGCGAGCAGGGAAAGCCGATGAAATGAAGGCCCGGCCAATCGACGCTCTCGCCGCCGCGAGCGCGGGGGTGACCCGCGGGCGCGCGTTTCACCGAGTCGGGCAAGAAGGGCGTGTCGAAGCGGAACCCGGTCGCGAGCACGACCGCGTCGAAATCCTCGCGCGAGCCGTCGCGAAAGACCGCGGTCCTTCCCTCGAAGCGCTCGACCTCAGGCTTCACGGAGACTCTGCCCTCGCTCCGGAAGCGCGAAAAGCCGAGATCGGAGGCGGGGACGACCTGGCCCGCGTCGCAAAATCGGCGGAAGAGGAACAGCGGAAGGCGCTCGACCCACACCGCGATCGCGTGCACGTCCCGGCCGAAGGCGCGCTGGGGCACGAGCTTCGCGTCGCCGCGCCGCGCGCTCACCGCGACGGGCACGCCCGCCTTGGCGCACTCCTCGGCCAGCTCCACGCCGCTGGTGCCCGCGCCGACGATGAGGAGCCGATCGCCGCGGTGCTCGCCCGGGCCTTTCCAGTGCTTCGAGTGGCTCACGGAGGGTCCGCCCGGGCCGCCGAGGCCGGCGGGCGCGTCTTCTTTGGGGAAATCGAACATTCCGGTGGCGACGACCACGCGCCGGAAGAACCGGTCGCGCCCCGAGGCGAATCGCACGACGAAGCCGCCTTCGCGTCGAACGATCTTGGCGACCTCCTCCTTCTCCGGGCCTTCTCCGATCGTCCGGCCGAGCTTGTCCAGGTAGGCGCGGTACTCTCCCGCGCTCACGTACTCGCCGCCGGAGTCGACGTCGAGGCCGGGCAGCGAGGTATAGCGCCGCGGGGACGACAGCTCGGTGCCGGGATAGATCGAGCGATAGGCGCCGCCGGCCTCGCCGGTCCGGTCGACCCAGACGGGAGAAAGCCCGCGCGCGCGCAGCGCCGATACCGCCGCCATGCCGGAGGGGCCCGCGCCGATCACCACGATGTCAGAGCCCGCCATCGAGAAGGATCGTCTGCCCCGTCACGTAGGTGTTCTCCCGCACGAACCACGCGGCGACCTCCGCGATCTCGCGCGCGGTGCCCAGGCGCTTGAGGGAGCAGTGCTTCAAATAGTCCTCGAGGAGCTTCGGAGGCAGGAGCGACGCCACGCCGCCGTCGAGCAGCCCGGGCGCGAGCATGTTCACCCGGATGCCGCGCTTGCCGAGCTCCTGCGCCAGCGCCTGCGTCATCGCGCGCAGCGCGCCCTTGGCCGCGGCGTAGTGCACGGGCGCGGGCACCGCTTTTACGCCGTCCATCGAGCCGACGATGAGGATCGTCCCGGGGCCGCCCGGCGGCATGAGGCGGCAGGCGGCTTGCGCGGCCGCGAAGGTGCTCTGGGCGGTGACGTCCAGCATGTCCCGCCAGCCGGCGGCGTCGATCCCGAGGAACTTCTCGGCGCCCGGCTCATAGAGCTTGGGGTCGCCGGCGGTGCCGGCGCACTGCAGCAGCGCGTCGAGGCCGCCCAGCGCCTTCGCGCCCTCCTCGACCGCGCGCACCGCGTCGTCCCAGCGAGTCAACTCCGCCCGGATCGCGATCGAGCCGGGAAGCTCCTTGAGGAGCTTTTGGGCGAGCGCTTCGTTGCGGCGGTAGGTGAACGCGACGCGATGGCCGTCGCGCGCGAGCGCGCGGCAGGTCTCGGCGCCGACGTGCCCGGTGCCGCCCAAGACGAGGCAGCGGAGAGGGTTTCCCACGGGGTCGGATTCTATCATTTGCCGCCGAGCACGGAGGCCCCGCGGCGCCAGCCTTCCGCCAGGCAGATGAGCCCGCCCAGAGGCATGCCCGCGTAGCACGTCAGCGAGCGCAGGAGGATCGCGACCGCCATGCCTTCCTGCGTCAAGGCGGGGTCGAGGAGATAGCTCGTCGCCCACTCGGTCACGCCGATCGAGCCCGGCACGGGGGCGAGATACGCGACCATGAGGCTCGCCGAGAACGCCGCGGCCGCTCGGCCGGCGGACAACTCGAGGCCCATGCCCCGGGCGAGCAGGTACCCGACCGCGGCGTAGGCGGCGATCGAGCCGGCCGCGGCGGCGTGCGTGAGCCATTGCCAGCGGTTGCGGGCGCCGCCGATCGCCGACAGCGACGAGGCGGTGTCCCTCAGGCCCGCGTAGACGGAGCGCATGACGCCGGACCCTGCCGACGAAAGCCGGGAATCGGTCCACGCCAGCACGCGGGCCGGGTAAAGCGCCAGCGCGCCGACGGCGGCGGTCAGCGCCGCGACGCACGCGAGCGAAACCGGAAGAAACGCCGCGACGTCGGGCGGCAAGCGCGCGCCGTCCGAGCCGAGCGCGACGAGCGCGGCGGCGCAGACCCACAGCGTCATCGTCATGCTCTTCGTGAGCACGACCGCCGCGGCCGTCGGGCCCGGCACGCCTTCGCGGCCGAGAAAATAGACCATCGTCGGCAGGTTGAGCTCGGTCACCGGCGTCAGTCCGCATACGAAATCGCTCACCAGCGACAGCCGCAGGCCCGCGAGCGGCGCGAGCCGGAAGTCGAAGAGCCGCAGCAGGCAGTAGAGCCGGAGCCAGTCGAGCAGGTAGAAGGCGAGGGTGAGGCCGAGTACCGCGGGCCAAAGCCCGCCGGGCACGCGGCCGGCGTGCTCGAGCAGCCGGCTCCAGCCGCCCGAGTACCGGGACCAGATCCAGAACGCGCCGGCGAGGCTCGCCGCCAGGATCAGCGCCCAGCCGAGCGTCTTGCGGCTCACTGGCGCTCGAGCCAGACGAGGGCGTCGTCGAGGGCGCCGACGAAGCGGTCGATCCCCGCGTCGTCGACGATGAGCGGAGGCTCCACGCGCAGCACCGACCAGTCGTGCCCGCAGATCTGAGCGAAGACGTTTTGGCGCAGCAGCCGCTCCACCGCGAGCGCGGCCGCGACCGGCTTGCCCGCGAGCTCGCTCGCGCCCAGGCTCTCCCAGCGCAGCGCCTCGGAGGACGGTTCTTTCAGGGCCACGCCGCCGAGTAGCCCCAAGCCGCGGACCTCCGCGACGAGCGCGCGCTTCTTGAGCCGCTCGCGGAGCGCGCTCCACAGGCGGTCCCCGGCGCGGCGCACGCGGGCCAGGAGCTCCGGCTCGCGCAGCGCCTGCAGCGCCGCGAGCCCCGCCGCGCACGAAAGCGGATTGCCGCCGAAGGTCGAGTTGTGCGCCTCGCAGACCTCGAGCCCGGGCCACGCCTTCTCCCACAGGCCGCGCGCGACGACCGTCGCGCCGAGCGGCGCGACGCCGCCGCCCAAGGACTTGGCTAGGACGAGGACGTCGGGCTCGACGCCCCAATGCCGGCAGGCGACGAGCTGCCCTGTCCGGCCCATGCCGGTCTGCACCTCGTCGACGATGAGCAGAGCGCCCGCCGCGCGGCAGGCGGCCTTGGCTCCGGCCAGATATTCGCCCGGCGCGATCCGCATCCCCGCCTCGGCCTGCACCGGCTCCACGATGAACGCCGAGCACGGCCGGGCCGCGAGCGCGGCCTTGAGCGCGGGGAGGTCGCCGAAAGGCACCTCCGGAAAATCGGCGAGCGGTCCTTTGAACGCGTCGCGGTACGGCCCGCGTCCCGTGCACGCCAGCGCTCCGAGCGTCGTGCCGTGGTAGCCGCCTTCGGCGCGCAGGACCGCGGCGCGGCCCGTGGCGGCGATCGCGGTCTTGAGCGCGGCCTCGACCGCCTCCGAGCCGCTGTTCGAGAAGAAGCAGGTGCCGAAGGAGGAACCCGCTTCTTTCACCAGTGCCTCGCCGAGCTTGCCCGAGTACGGGTTGAGCGCCTCGACGTAGAGGCCGGGCGCGCCTTCGTCGAGATGGCGGCGCAGCGCCGCCAGGACCGCCGGCGGATTGTGCCCGAGGTTCAGGCTGCCGAAGCCCGCGATCCAGTCGTCGAACTTCCGACCTTGGTCGTCTTCGAGCGTGCAGCCGGAGGCCTTCGACAGCCTGAAGCCTCGCCCCGAAAGCTTGAGGAACCGGCCGAGCGTCGGGTTGACGTGGCGGACGTACGCCTCGAACGCGTCGCGATCGCGGGCGGCCGCCGTCACGCGGTCACGGGCGTCCGCCTCGCCCCGTACGCGATCGACGCCTTCTCCGTCAGGAAGAACGTGGAAAGACTGATGGTCAATAGGAAGGCGTGGTAGCGCGCGAAAGTGGGAAACACGCCTTCCCAGCCGGGCCATACCGCCCACACGAGGTTCACGTTGTCCTTTTCGGGCGTCAGGGCCCGGCACACGAGCTGAAACGAGACCCAAAGCAGGAAGCCCCGCCACCACGAGCCTTTCGCCATCGGCCTCTCCGGCAGCGCCAGGACGCCGGCGGCCAAGCCGCCGACGTGCGTCAGGCACGAGGTCCAGATGAACTCGCCGCCGGTCGCGATGTCCACCAGCCAAAACGGCAGCCCGGTCGTGATCCAGAGGATGCCCACCGCGTGGGCGAGCGGCACCTCCCATAGGAGACCGATTCCGATCAACAGGCACGAGACGTTGCACGCCCAGAACATATTGAACGGCTCGTGCCGGAGCAAGGAGTGGACGCCGTGGATCGCCCAAATGGCGAGAGAGGTCCAGCCGAGAGCGCGGGGGGACGGCACGCCGCGATTATACCGCTTAGCGGTGACCGTCGAAGTCGGGGTTCTGCGCGGCGATGCGCTTGAAGCGGTGCCGGTAGTCCTTCGCGGTGAAGGCGTCGGCCGCCTTCGGCGCGATGGAGTTGTCCTTGAGCCACGCCGCGCTCACGAAGGACGAGACCCAGCGCGACACCGAGCTGGCCGGGTCGGGGCGGGAATCCATCTGCGTGACCTTCCAGCCGCCGCCGTTGTTCTGAAGGTTCGCGCTCCACGTCGACTGGTAGGTGATCTTGCCGAGAGGGGTGTCGACCGTCTCTTCCGTCGTGCCTTCGGCCTTCGCCTTGTTGCCGTCGACGTCGATCTTCTCGGGCTTGAGCCTGACTTCGTAGCCCTTCGCGTTCTCGCCGTCGCCGAAGCGGCTGGAGACCTTGTCCCAGAACCGCTTCATGCCGTCCTTCCCGCGGATGTCCTGGAACAGCATCTTGCCGCCGAAATCGTCCGAGAGATACGGCATCAGGAGTTCCGGCTTGTTCTCCGAGAACGCCCTCTCGTAGGCGTCCTTGATCTTCATGAGCTCGGTCTTGGCGTTTTCCTGGGCAAAAGAGGGGGAGACGAGGGAGAAGGCGAGTACGAGGGCTAGCGTCATGCCCTGATTATATAGGGAGGCACCCCCACAGGCCTTGGGACCAAGGATCGGTTTGGGCGCGGTCTTTAGGCCCACCGGGAATTGCCCCTTTGGTATCATCGGAGGATGAAGCGCTGCCCTAAAGGGCTCTCCGGGACCTCCGGTCCCGGGTGGATACACTCGCCCGCCTACGACTTGGCCTTCTTCTTTTTCCCGAGCCTCCTCGCCGTGGCCGCCGGGATCCTCTGCCTCGCCGCTCCGGCGCTCGTCGGCCCTCTGTGGTGGGCCTGGGTCTGGCTGATCGAAGGTCCGCACCTGGCCGCGACGTACTCGCGCCTCTACTTGGACGAGCGCGAGCGCGAAGATAAAGCCCGCCTCCTGCGGCTCACGCCCGTTCCGATACTCGCCTGCCTCGCCATCTGGGCCGCCTGGCTCGCCACGGACTCTCCCTTGCCGTTTGAGCTCCTGCTCGGCGCCGCGGCGGTCGCGTCCTACTACCACGGCGCGCGCCAACATTACGGCATCATGTCCCTGTATCACCGCTGCGCCGGCTCGGGGCCGAGAGAGCGCAACGTCGACTATTGGTATCTGCATATCATGCTCGCCGCCCTCTTCGCGATTCCGCTTTTGTCGCTCGCCACCAACCGCATGATCCTCGGCCTGCCGCTGGAGCTCCCCTCCGCGCTCAAGTGGGTCCTTTCCGCCCTGGAGTCCGCGCTGCTGCTCTACACGCTCTGGTACGTCGCCGACATCGTCCGGCGCAAGCGCCAAGGCCGCTCCATCCGCCCGCCGCTTTTCGCCCTCGGCCCGGTCGGCGGCCTCGCGGTGGTCGGCGTCTTCCTCGTCGGCCCGCACGAGCCGCTCTACGCGACGCCGATCAACAACGAGCAATTGTTCTTGGTCGTGACGCTGATGGGCGGCATCTATCACGGCGTGGAGTACCTCGGCATCTCGCTACTCGTCGACCGAAGGCGCCACGAGAAGATGGAGAGCGCCTGGTCCCAAATCGCCAAGCGCCCCGCGCTCGCCTACGCCGTCTTCGTCGCCGGTTCGCTCGCCTACGTCCTCCTCAAAGCCTCGCGGGGCCAGG